>CAZGOX010000398.1:0-2400 GCA_964527955.1 uncultured Opitutaceae bacterium
GGGAGGAAGTCGAGGGCGAGCAGGGTGGGGTGATCCCGGGCCTCGGAGCGCAGTTGAAGGGGCTCAAGACGGGCGACCGCAGGACCGTCTCCATACACTTTCCGGCCGACTTTCCGGCCCTGCCCGTCCTCGCGGGCAAGGCCGCCGAGTACGCCGTGGAGATCCTCGAGGTGCGGGAGCGCGTGCTTCCCGGGCTGGATGAGGGATTCTTCAAGGAGCACCAGGTTGCCGACCTCGCCGGCCTCCAGGAAAGGATCCGCGGCAATCTCCGGATCCAGAAGGAGTTCAAGAACCGGTCCTCCCAGCGCCGGCAGGTGGGTGACCTTCTTGCGGCCAGCGTCGACTTTCCCCTCCCCGACAGCCTCGTCGAGATCGAGACGCAGGGCGTCCTCCGCCAGTTCATAGAGGAGAACATGCGGCGCGGCGTGCCGGCCGAGCAGTTCGAGAAGGACAAGAAACAGCTGGTCGAGCAGGGCCGGGAGGCGGCCGCCAAGCACGTCAAGCTCCAGATGATCCTTTCCAAGATTGCCGAGGCCGAAAAGATCACGGCGACGCAGCAGGACTTCGACGCCTACATCTACCGCGAGGCAGCCCGCCGCAACCAGCGGCCCGAGAAGTTCAGCGGCGAGCTTTCGCAGAACACCGAGGCCCTCCGCTCCGCCCAGCAGTCCATCGTTTTTGACAAGACGGTTGATTTCTTGGTGTCCAAGTCTAAGGTAGTGGTCGTGCCAGCCCGGGAGACCGGTTCGAAAACCAACCCATCGTGAGCTATTACGTCCCCATCGTCCTTGAAAGCACCGGCCGCGGAGAGCGGTCGATGGACATCTATTCGCGGCTGCTGAAAGATCGTATCGTGTTCATAGGCACGCCGATAGACGACGCGGTCGCCAATTTGGTCATCGCCCAGCTGCTCTTCCTCCAGATGGAGGACGCCAAGAAGGACATCCAGCTCTACATCAACTCCCCCGGGGGCGTGGTGACGGGCGGCATGGCGATTTATGACACGATGCACTTCCTCCAGTGCGACGTGGTCACCTATTGCATTGGCCTTGCGGCCAGCATGAGCACGGTGCTCCTGGCGGCCGGCACGAAGGGAAAGCGGTTTGCGCTGCCCAACAGCCGGATGATGCTGCACCAGCCTTCGGGCGGGGCCGGCGGCCAGGCCAGCGACATAGCCATTGCCGCGAAGGAGATCCTCCGCTGGCGCCGCACCCTCAACGAGACCATCGCGCGCCACACGGGCCGCACGCCCGAGCAGGTGGAGAAGGACTCGGACCGGGATTACTACATGAGCGCCCAGGAGGCAAAGGAGTACGGACTGGTCGACCACGTCGTGGAGTCCACCCGGGACGTCCAGTCGCTGGTCGTGAAAAGCGCCGCCTGAACCGGCATCCTCATGGCCAAGTCGTCGCGCCTCACGCTTTGCTCCTTCTGCGGGAAATCGCAGGCCGAGGTAAAGAAGATCATCGCCGGGCCGGGGGTCTACATCTGCGATTCCTGCGTCAACGTCTGCAAGACGATCATCGACCGCGAGGTGAAGCAGCCCCAGGCCGAGTCCAAGCCGGCTTTCCGCCTGATCAAGCCCGCCGAGATCCGCAAGGTCCTTGACGATTTTGTCATCGGCCAGGACCACGCGAAGAAGGTGCTCTCGGTGGCGGTGTACAACCACTACAAGCGCCTGATGTTCGACGCGGGCCAGATGGGCAAGGATCCGACCCGTCTTTCGCCGGAGTTCAACGATGTCGAGGTGGAGAAGAGCAACGTGATGCTCCTCGGCCCGACCGGTTCCGGCAAGACGCTGCTGGCCAGGACGCTGGCCCGGGTGCTCGACGTGCCCTTCGCGATCTCGGACGCCACGACCCTGACGGAGGCCGGCTACGTGGGCGAGGACGTCGAGAATGTCGTGCTTCGCCTGCTCCAGAACGCCAACTACGACGTGAAGAGGGCGGAGTGCGGGATCATCTACATCGACGAGATCGACAAGATCCGCCGGACGACGGAGAATGTCTCGATCACCCGTGACGTGTCGGGCGAGGGCGTGCAGCAGGCCCTGCTCAAGATCCTGGAGGGCACCGTGTGCAATGTGCCCCCGCAGGGCGGGCGGAAGCACCCGAACCAGGAGTACATCCAGATCAACACGACGAACATCCTTTTCATCTGCGGCGGCGCCTTCATCGGCCTGGAGGAGATCGTGAAGCGCCGCCTCGGCCAGCGATCGCTCGGGTTCAACGTCAACAATGGCGACCGCGCGCTCCTCCCCGAGGAGATGATGAAGAAGATCGCTCCCGAGGACCTGATCCGGTTCGGCATGATTCCGGAGTTCATCGGACGGCTGCCAGTCGTATCGGTGCTCGACCCGCTCAAGTCCGCCGACCTGGAGAAGATCCTGCTCCGGACCAA
>CAZGOX010000399.1:0-2388 GCA_964527955.1 uncultured Opitutaceae bacterium
AGATCGGGCAGGAAGCCGTTCTAGCGAGCTTGAAGCGGGCCGGGAATCGAGGCAGCTTTCGGCGTCATGCTATCCGTTCTCACCGACCGCCAGTGGCTTTGGCTTGCAGGGGCGTTCTATCTCACGGGTTTCGCCATGGGAACCAGGTGGCTCAAGTCCGGTGGATGTCCGTTGAGGACAATGGGATATGGGTTTCTTACCATAGGATATGTGCTTCAGATGGCCGGCCTTTACCTTCGCGGGCAGGCTGTCGGGGCCTGCCCTCTGGGCAACAAGTTCGAGATCCTCCAGTTCACCGCGTGGGCGGCGATTTCGCTCTATCTGGTCGTGGGCGTCACGTTTCGCTCAAGCCTCTTCGGAAACCTGACCTCCCTCATGGGGGCGCTGCTGACCCTCCTTTCGCTCTCCGTCCCGAAATGGGATGCCACCCGGCATCCCCATCTTTTTGGCGGCAATGTGTGGATTGAGTTCCATGCAGCCCTGGCTCTCTTCAGCTACGGGGTGTTCGCACTGCTCGCGCTCACCTCGGCGATGTTCCTCTTCCGGCACTATTCCCTGAAGTCGAAGCAGCCGGGCGGCTGGTTTGCATTCCTGCCGTCGATCCTCGACCTCGACCAGATCGGCGTCCGCCTGCTGGGCACGGGCGTCGTCCTTCTTGCCCTGTCGCTTGCGATCGGATCGGTCTACTGGGTCCGGGACACTTCAACCGTGAATGCGGCGAAGCTTCTGGTGACGGTTGGTGTCTGGCTCGCCTACGCCGTCGTGTTCCTCCTGCGTGTGCGCGGCCGCCTCCTCGCAAAGAAGTTTGCCGGAGCCTGCCTCGTCCTCTTTGCGTGCGCGCTCCTCTCGCTTGGCCCCGTGGACGCCAGCCGCCATGCGGTTGCAGGCCCGACCCATTTGCCGGACGTATCCGCCCCATGACGCCCCCGGAGATCTTTGTGATCGGGGCCACCCATCACTCCACGCCCCTTGCTGTGCGCGAAAGGCTGGCCCTCGACGCCGAGTCGGAGGCCGCGCTCCACGCCGAGCTAAGCGCAAGGCCCGGCCTGCGGGAGCTGACGGTCCTGAACACGTGCAACCGGGTTGAATTCTACGGAGTCGCCGACGGCCCCGCTGAGATCAGCGGCCTTGAGGAGTCCTTCTGCGCCCGCCAGAAGTTCGACCACGGGGAGTTTCAGAAATTCCGGGTCGGCCGCTCGGGCAGGGACGCCGTCCTCCACCTCTTCGAGGTGGCGGCGGGCCTCGATTCCCAGATCGTCGGCGAGACGGAGATCCTGGGGCAGGTGAAGGACGCCTATGCGACCGGCCAGGCCCGCGGCTCGACCGGGCCCATCCTGAACCGGCTGTTCCAAAAGGCGTTCCAGGCTGCGAAGCACGTCCGGACCCACACCGGGATCGGGGCCGGCCAGGTGAGCGTTGCGAGCGTCTCCGTCGAGCTCGCGCTGAACATCTTCGGAACCCTCGACAACCGCAGGATCCTGCTCCTCGGGACCGGGGAGATCGGGGAAAAGACCGCGCGCGCGTTTCGAAGCCGGGGGGCGGCCGATCTGACGGTCGCGAGCCGCCGCACCGAGCGTGCCGAGGCGCTGGCGGCGGACCTTGGGGCGACGTCGCTCGCCTTCGAGGATCGCGAGTCGGTTCTCCAGGAATTCGATGTCGTCGTCTCCTCCGTGTCCGCGCCCGAGTCGGTATGGTCTGCGGCAGCGGCGGCCTCCGCGATGCGCAAGCGACCCATCCGGCCGCTGTTCTTCATCGACCTTGGCGTCCCCCGGAATGTCGATGCGGCCGTCACCGGGCTGGAGAACGTGTTCCTATACAACCTGGATGACCTCGCGAGGGTCGCCGAGGAGAACCGGGTCGCCCGTGAATCCGAGGTGAAGAACTGCCGCGCAATCCTTGCGGAGAGGGCCGAGGCGCTGTGGCAGCACCTGCGGGAACGCCTGGCAGCCGCGGGGGCTGCCGGACAGGCCCGGGAGTCGAACGGTGTCAGCCAAGCTTCCCCGTCAGCCAGTCCACCGCTGTCCCGTCCGCCGGCTGGCTGAGAAGCGCGCGCAGCCTCGCGGCCTGGGCCTCGGTCTTCGCCGTGCGCCCGGGATCCTGAAGGCAGGCCTTCAACTCGACGGAGAGCGCGGCCTGGGTCGCCGCCCCCTGGATGAATTCCGGATACATGGCCTCCCCGAGCAGCAGGTTTGCAATGCCCAGGTACTTCACCTTCACCAGCAGGCGGCCGAGGAAATACGTCACCGGATCCGTCCGGTAGGCGATGGCCCCGGGAATTCCCGCGAGGGCGCAGTGCATGGACATCGTTCCGCTGCTCGTGAGGACCGCGGCGGCCGCCACCGGGCCCGCGCCGGCAGGAGCGTCGGCCGGAGCCAGCGTCACCACGCC
>CAZGOX010000400.1:0-2381 GCA_964527955.1 uncultured Opitutaceae bacterium
CAGCGACCGCCGAGTCATGGGCGACGGAAGGGAAATTCTCTAGAAACTCGTCCATAGAGCAGCCACTCTCCAAGTGCTCGAACAGGGATGAGACCGGAACGCGCGTGCCACGAAAAACCGGGTCGCCCCCGAGGATTTCAGGATCGATGAGGATATATTCACTCAAAGCGATGTGTTTTGCTGGTTTGCCGTCCGTCTTCATTCCGATGGAGCCATCCTCAACTTCACTTGAGGGTTTGCAAGTCCGCCTTGGTCCTCGGGAAATCGCCAACTTGAGTCCCCTATGGGTTTGAATCGGCAATGGTCGCGGGCGATTCGTGAAGGCGGCGTACAGGTGCCTGGCGTGGGTCTGGCGACATGATTCGAACGCTGCGCGTTTGGATCGCGAATTTCGAAGGAGCTGCTCCATTTGATCGAAGCGACTCCGGCTTGCTGCCACTAGATTGGAGGAGTTAATGTCATGCTATAGCTTGACAAGATATGCGCAATGCCATGCTTTACCTTGCATGTCCGTTAATCTACGCCCTTCGCTACTCAAAGCCTTGGATTCGGCAATTCAGCCGATGCAAGCCGCTCGGCGCGCTGTCATCCGCCCAAGTCGCGGCTGGCTGAAGGCCATTCGCGAATCGCTGGGCCTAAGCCACGCGGCGGTTGCCAAGAAAATTGGAATCAGCCGCCAGGCATATTTCGAAATCGAGCAACGGGAAGATCGTGAGAAGATCTCGATTGAAAATCTTAGCCGCGCTGCTGCTGCACTGAAATGCGAGTTGATTTACTTCCTTGTGCCTCAGCCAAAGGACACGGAGACCTTTGCGACCCTCGCTGCCAAGGAGGACCCGAAAACGCGAAACCTTGAGGCGGCCGAACACTCAATGGTCCTCGAGGGGCAGGGCAGCCTACGTAAGACCGACGATAAGAACATCGGGTTGGCGAAGATGATATTCTGGCTGCGGCAGAATCTCGAACTCTACGAGCTGATCTCGGCGAATGTTGGGAATTTAAAGACGGTCGGAGCGAGTGAAGCCCTGTTTAGCCACCTCCACAGATTGGCGATGGAGGCGATTGCGATGACTATCTGTAAGATCTACGAAGAGGAGAAGCGGAATGAACTGAACTCAATTGTCGGCGTCATCAATGCCCTTCCGGAAGGAATCTCATATACTCAAGCACAACTGCATTCCGTCGAACGCTTCGCAGGAAAACATGGGATGCGCAAAGAGTGTGAACATCCGAAGGAATACCTGGCACAGCTCCTTTCTGAATTCACCGTTGCCCATGAAGAGGGTTTTTCAAGCCTACGAAGATTCCGGGACAAATTTGCGAGTCATAGTGAACATAAATTTGAGCTGGGGATGCTCCCATCCCTTGAGGAATTTGAAGCACTCTACGCCTTCGCGGACGGATTCTATCGCCTGATCTCCGAGGAGTTCCTCGAGGTCGGGCCCGCACTTTTTCAGCTTTATGTTCGGACGGGATTCATAAGGCTATTGAAGGCGATCGGAATAAAAAATCCGGTGCAACGACTCCCCGCCTAGTCATGGCCGACCATCTTTGGAAGGCCGAGCCGGGCCAAACCGAACTGAGCGAAAGGGAGAAGCTCGACTTGATCCCGAGCCTAATCACGCGTTCGCAGCTCAACGAGTATGAATTACTAAACACCGCGTCCGCGCGGGATTGGGCCATGTCTTCGAATGTTCAGAAGCGAGATGACCTGCTCACCGACGTTTTTGCGCGGGAGCTGCATCGAAGAATGTTTTCCAGCGTCTGGAAATGGGCAGGCAGATACAGAACTACCGAACGAAATCTGGGCTGGGAACCTCACCGAATAACCGAAGGGATGCGGGTTGCCTTCGACAACGCCCGGCACTGGGCGAAACATGACACCTATTCGATCGCTGAGTCGGCTATAAGGCTTCATTACCAGCTCGTGGTGATTCACCCATGGTCCAACGGTAATGGCCGGCACGCTCGATTGATTGCTGACGTCTTGATGGTTTCGTGCGGAAACAGCGAGCTTCCTTGGGGTGGTACGCGTTCCGACCTCGTGAACGCCGGCACGGCTCGCCACCACTACATCGAAGCCTTGAGAAAGGCGGATTGTGGAACATTCAAACCTCTTTTGGACTTCTGCTCGGGCCGGTAGGTTCTCTGTAAGAAAGGTGACCGGAAGCGCATCAAACTCGAATCGAAAGGTGCATCATTTGCCGAACTATGCCTATGCGGAACGGGGTGTTTCGGCGCGGCAAGCGTCAAATGGGCCAGGAGACTGCCCTCGATTCACATTAGACGCAAAAAGTCGCCGCCGGACGCTGCCAGCGGCGACTTAAAAGTGGTGGACCCGATCAGGTTCGAACTGACGACCTCCTCAATGCCATTGAGGC
>CAZGOX010000401.1:0-2354 GCA_964527955.1 uncultured Opitutaceae bacterium
GTGTGGATCACGCTCCCAGGCTGCAACGGCCCCTATTTCATTGGCGCCAGGGAAGGCGTCCCCCCCTGGGAAGAGGGCGCCGGGGGCAAACCCGGAAGCGCAGGGGGCGCGTCCGGAAAGGGAGGGGCCGCAGGCTCGTCGGGAAATGGAGGCGCCGCGGGCGCGTCCGGAGGCGGCGGTGCCGGGGGCTCGTCCGGTGACACAGGCCTCGGCGGCGCCGGTGGCTCGTCCGGTGACACAGGCCTCGGCGGTGCCGGGGGAGCCTCCGCGGCAGGCGGGGACGCAGCGGGTGGTGGCGGGGGCGGAACCGGCTGAGGTCCCGCCCGGGCTCACCGGGGCTTCTCGAGCCATGCCGCGGTCAAGAACGCGGCATGGTGAGAGGTCTCGAACAACAGCCCACGGAGTCGGCGGCTCGCCGCGAGCAGGTTGTGGTTCTCGCGGAGCGGAATGGAAGGAACCAGCTCGACAAGGCGCTTCTGCGCGGCGGAATGAAGAGCGAGCTCCTCCTCGTGGTTCGTCGCTTCACGAGCACCCAGCAAGAGCTTGTCGAGCTCGGCGTCGCGCAGTCGGGATGAGTTCTGGCCGAACGTGGTCGGGGTGCTGATCTCCTGGGAGCTATGAATGATGAATAGCCCATCCGGCGTGTTGGTCTGCCAGTAACCGCCGGCCATCGCCTGGTAGTCTCCCTGTCTGCGCCGGATGGTGAGCTGAGCCGCTGGAATCGCCTGATAGTGGAGATCGAAGCCCACGCGCTTGAAATTGTCTTGCACGGCGACCGTCACGGCGCGCGCCGAGGCGGCGTCGGAGACCAGCAGGGCGGCCCCAAGCCTCTGGCCGCTGCGAGTCCGGTATCCCTGGGCATCGCGATCTGTCCAGCCCGCGTCGTCGAGTAGGCGATTTGCCTCGGCGGGATCGTAGTGGATCACCTCCTTGTAGGACGCATCGTAGGCACGGGTGTTCCCGGACAGGTAATCGCTCTTCGTCTTGTACTCGCCAAAGCCCTCGAGCTGTGTGATGGCCTCTTGGTCTGTCGCAAAGGCGAGGGCACGGCGCACACGTATGTCGTCGAACGGCGGCTTCTCGACGTTGAAGACGATGGGTCGAGTGGGAAGTCCTTTGCGTACCTGGTTATAGAGGAGATAGTTCGGATTGTTGAGTACGTTGGCGGCCAGCTGCGGCGGCACCTCGAGGCAAAGATCGTACTGGCCGCTCGTGAAGGCAGCGAGCCGCACCAGTTCCTCCTGGACGATGTCGACCTCGATGCGATCGAAGTAGGCGGGCCCGTCGTGCCGGATGTAGGGCGGGGCCCAGTCGTAATCGGCGCGGCGTACCACCGTGAAGCCCTTCTGGCGCTCGAAGCTCTCCAGCGTGAAGGGGCCGGAGCCGACCGGATGCGTGGCTAACCCTTTGGGGTTCTCACGAATGGCCTTGGCCGAATACATGGGTAACCAGGACTGGGCCAGGACCTCGAGGAAGGCCGAGAACGGCTGGGAGAGGTGGGCGCGGAACGTGTGCTCGTCGATGATCTCGCCGCTCTTGTAGGACGCAATGTAGCGGCCGGCGAGCGGGGATTTCGTGGCGGGATCACGCATGTGCTCGAGGCTGGCGAGCACGGAGTCGGCATTGAACTTGGTGCCGTCACTGAAGGTGACGCCGTCCCGCAAATGGAAGGTGTAGTCGAGGCCGTCCGGAGAGATGTCCCAGGAGTTGGCCAGCCACGGCTCCGGAGTCCCTTCCTCATCGATGTACGTGAGGTAGTCGAAAAACAGCTTGCCCAGGAACTGGACATACGCTGCCGAGGTGGCGTGGAAGTCGAAGGTGGCCGGATCCCATGGGGAGGCGATGCGCAGCGTCCCTCCGCCCGATCCCGGCGAGGGGCCGTGGTCGGGCCCCGGAAAGCGGTAGGTCACGGTACCCCGCTGAGCGGCGCCCAAAGTCGCCGGCTTTATCGGAGCCCGGCGCGAGCAACCAACCAATACCAGCAAGGCGACCACGAAATGCCCGGCGACCGTCACGAGAGATTTCATCGAGAGTTGACCTTTGTTGCGGCCCAGCACGCCGCGTAACTCCGGGCCAAGCTCGGCGCGGCGCAACGGGGAATCAGGGGGTGGAGGCGGGCGTCGGCGTCGGCGACGCAAGGGCGACCTGACGATCCCGCCGGCTCTCGCGCTCCTTCACCTCGGACGGCACATCGGGGAAGACGAGCCGCGGGCGCGGTTCTTCCAGTTTGGCGGGATCTCGATACCGGGCGGCGAAATGGTAGTCCGGCAGGCGCGCGCGACCCGGGCCGAAGACCCGTTCGCGCAGGGTCTCGCCGGGCGTGTAGGCCTCGCGGTAGCGGCCGCGACTGCGCA
>CAZGOX010000402.1:0-2349 GCA_964527955.1 uncultured Opitutaceae bacterium
GGCGGCTGAGACAAGGGCAACGGAAAGGAGGATAGGGCGCAAGGGGACTGGAAGGAGATTACTGCGGGCGCCTGACGGCAATCATGAAGCTGGCGCCTGGCAGCGACGTTCACGCGAAGGAAGATCGCAGGGTGCAAGAATTGACACCTCCTTCCGGGCAGTTTTGGTCGTGAAGGTTGTTGCAATTCCCGAATGGATCCGTTTAGGTTGAATCAACCTTTCAACATGCCGAACCAACTCTCCAAGTCAAAGCGCAGGCAGAGCCTCGCGGAACACGAGACCGTGCTGGCGGCGCTTGCAGCCATCGCCCGCCGCGAGGACACCACGGTCATGGCGTTGCTGCGCGAAGCGGCCCGCAACGTGGTAAGGCAGCGGGCGGCGACGCCCGCGCATGCGGATGCCCTGCGTTCCCTGGTTTGGCGGATGGCCCCTGCAATGCCCGTGCGTTTTAAGACGCCGGCGCAAGTTGCCCGGTTCAAGCGTACCCAGCGCGAGTTTGATCGGGTGATCCTGGACCTCCAGATTGCAGACCCCGCGGCCGTTCAGGATAGGAATTCGATCGTCGCCAGCCGCCAGGCCGTGCGCATGATTGATTTTGACCGAGCCCATGCAGCCGCTGCCCTCTGACGCCGAGCCGCGTCCGCCTGCGGACTTTGCGCCGGCGCTTGCGACCAAGGATCCCTTGCTGCTTGTCGGCGGCCAGGCGGTAAACCTGTGGGCGCTTTACTACGGAGGCCGGACGTCAGATCTGGCGCCTTTCGTTTCGCGCGATGCCGACGTGCTCGGGGATCGCGAGACCCTTACCGCGCTGGGGGAGTCGGCAGGCGCGAAGCCTCAGTTCTTCCCCCTACGCCCTCCGAGCAACGAAGTCGGTGTTGTGATTGCCAAGGATGCGAACGGCTTGCCGCTGCTGATCGAGGTGTTGCGGTATGTGAATGGAGCGAGCAACGAGGAATTGCGCGAGCCCGCCTACACCTTGGCCATGGGCGAGAGCCAGGTGCGGGTACGGGTGCCGGGTCCGATAGCCCTGCTTCAGGCGAAGATCGCCAACGTCATTGACCTGAAGCAAGCCGGACGACAGGACGCCCGCCATGTGGCAATCCTTGCCCGCCTCTTGCCGGCCTATTTGGGGGACTTGCGCCAAGCGGCCGTCGAGGGACGTCTTGAAGAGCGGAAGTTTGTTCGATTCCTCGAAAAGCTGCTTGCCGTCGTCACGACAAGGAACGGGCGGAAGGTTCTCTCGAGATTGACGATCGATCCTGGAGAGCTTTTCGCCGGTCTCGATCCGGACAAGCTGCCCAAAGTGCGGGCGTTTTTGGAGAAACGTCTGCCGCGGGTGCGGTCAGCGTAACAAGGGCGGCTCAGGCGATCTCGGGGTCAATCCCAGGGGGTCATGTCTTGACTCTTGACTGGCCGGAAGGCACGTGCGGGCCAATCGGCAACGACCACCCCTTCATTCGCCGCTTCCGCATTTCAGAATGGGATTTGCCCAGCGCGACCAAATCGCGCTGTCAAATGTCAAGATATGACCCCTTGGCTTCGCCCTCCGATTGGGTTGCTGAAAGGCCCCGGTCCGATAGGTGGAGGGGAAGCGGAAGAAGCTGGACTGAGATTGGGCGAAACCTGCAACTTTTGAGCGATCCGAATTGTTTTGAATCCGAATGAACACTCTCCTGACCCGATTCTCCATGGCATTCGCGCTCCTGTCCCTTTGCGGACAGCTACGCGGAGGGACCCTTGATCGCTCCCGCCTGGATGGTCTTTTCGCCAACCTTGCGGACCACAACCTGGCTCAAGGAAGCGTGGCCATCTCGTCCTACGGGATGCTGGTCTACCAACGCAGCTTCGGCAGCGATCAAACGCCTCAAACGGAATTTCGGATAGGGTCGATTTCCAAGGTATTCACCGCCGTCCTGGTCTACCAGCTCATCGACGAGCAGCGTCTATCGCTCGACGACAAGCTGGGCAAATTCTTCCCGCACCTGCCCAACGCCGAGAAGATCACGATCGCCGAGTTGCTTGGGCACCGAAGCGGTTTGGCGAATTTCACAAATCATACGGGATTTGACGACTGGAAGACCAAGCCAAAAACCCATGCGGAGTTGCTGGCCTTGATACAAAACCAACGGCCGGACTTCGAACCCGGAACGAGGGCGGACTACAACAATTCCAACTATCTGCTCCTGGGTTATATCGTGGAGCGGATCACCGGTGAGGATTATAAGACTGTCCTTCGAGAGAGGATCCTGCGAAAGGCCCGCCTGGATCACACGTACTACGGGGAAGGGGTCGGGTTTCAGCACGGCGAGGCCATTTCGTACCACTATGCTAATGGCACGTGGAACCGGG
>CAZGOX010000403.1:0-2348 GCA_964527955.1 uncultured Opitutaceae bacterium
AAGCGGCTCGTCGCAACGACTTCGCCCTACTCCGGAGGGGTTTCCGCAAGGCTTGTTTAAAAGTTGAGCGGAAGCAAAAATGAATCGAAACTCGGCTCATCTTTCGCCATGCCACCCCTGAAGCAGACCCCCCTCCGGGACTTTCATGCCTCCCATGGGGCGCGCCTGGTTGATTTCTCGGGCTGGGAGATGCCAGTCCAGTACCGGAGCATCCTGGAGGAGCACCGCGCGGTCCGCCGGGCGGCCGGGCTCTTCGACGTGAGCCACATGGGGGAGGTCGATGTCCGCGGCCCGGACGCCGCGGCTTTCCTGGACAACCTCGTGACCAACGACGTCTCCAAGCTGTACCCGGGCCGGGTCCTCTATTCGCCGATGTGCCAGCCGGACGGCGGCGTCGTGGATGACCTCCTGGTGTACATGCGGGCGCCCGGCGAGTACTTCCTCTGCATCAACGCCGGCAACATCGACAAGGACCTGGCCTGGATGCGCGGGAAGGCGGGCGGTTTCACGGTGACGATCGACGACCGGTCCAGCGATTACGGCCTGCTCGCGGTCCAGGGGCCGCGCGGCGCGGAAATCGTCCAATCGCTCACCGGAGCCAAGCTCGGCCTCGTCCGGTACTATCATTTTGTGGAGGGGACGGTGGCCGGGATCGCGTGCCTGATCAGCCGCACGGGCTACACCGGGGAGGACGGCTTCGAATTGTACTGCGCCGCGGGCGACGCACTCGCACTCGCCGGGGCGCTGCTCGAGGCGGGAGCGAGGTTCGGGATCGAGCTTTGCGGGCTCGGCGCCCGCGACAGCCTGAGGTTGGAGGCCGGATACCCGCTCTACGGCCACGAGCTTGCCGCCGACATTTCGCCGTTGGCGGCCGGGCTTGGCTGGACGGTGAAGCTTGGGAAGCAGCCGGGATTCATCGGCCGCGACGCCCTGGCTGCGGAGAAAAGGGATGGGTCGCCGCACTCGGTGGTGTTCTTCAGGACGGGCGACCGCCGGATCGTCCGCTCGGGCTCGCCGGTCCTGACGTCGGACGGGGCCTCTCCCGGCCGGGTCCTGTCCGGCACGCTTTCACCCATCCTCAACGAGGCGATCGGCTCCGCGCTGGTGCCCGCAGCGGCCGTGGCAGGGCCCTTGTCGGTCGACATACGCGGAGATCTCGTCCCGCTTGTCCTGGTGAAGCCGCCGTTCGTCCCGCTCGGCAGGCGGCCGTGAAATCGGCTCGTCAGCCGCCGCCGGCGCCGAGTACCCTTTTTCCATGAGCGACATTCCAGAAGGCCTGCGTTACGCGAAATCCCATGAATGGCTGAAGCTTGAGGGCGACGGCACGGCCACCCTCGGAATCACCGCCTACGCACAGGATTCGCTTGGCGACATCACGTTCGTCCAGCTCCCGAAGGTGGGGGCGACCCTGGCCTCAGGGGCCGTCCTTGGGGTCGTCGAATCCGTGAAGGCGGCGTCGGACATCTATGCCCCGGTCGCCGGGACGGTCACCGCGGCGAACCCGGCCCTGGGCACGAGCCCCGAGACCGTGAACCGGTCCCCGTACGGCGACGGCTGGCTGATCAAGCTTAGGCTCGCCAACCCCGCGGAGGCCGGATCCATGCTGGACGCGGCCGCCTACCGGGCGCTGGTCGGCTGACAGGCGGCCCTGTTCAGGCGACGCTTGCCCGCCCGGCTCGGTCGGCCTTGCGGCGGTCGACCTGGGAGAGGAGGCGCTTGCGGAGGCGCAGGAACTTTGGCGTCACCTCCACGAATTCGTCCGAAGCGATGTATTCGATGGAGCGCTCGAGCGAGAGCTTCACGGCAGGCGTGAGCTGGATCCCCTTGCCCTCGCCCTGGGACCGGAAATTGGTGAGCTGCTTGGCCTTGACGGCGTTGACCGGGATGTCCTCCTGCCGGGGATTCTCGCCGACGAGCATCCCCTCGTAGACCTCCTCGCCCGGCCCGACAAACAGTTTCCCGCGCTCCTGGATGGCCGAGAGGGCGTAGGCCGTGGTGACCCCGGACTCCGTGGCCACCAGGGTCCCCGTCGATCGGGTGATGAGTTCGCCCGCCCAGGGCCCGTATTCCTTGAATAGGTGGGAGGTGACGCCCTGGCCGCTCGTCACGTTGACGACATCGATCTCGAGGCCGATCAGGCCGCGGGTCGTGATCACGGCCTCGATCAGCGTCGAATGGGAGTGCTTCTCGATGTTGTGGATCTGCCCCTTCCGGTTGGAGAGGTTCTGCATGACGGCGCCGACGCTCTCGGAGGGAACCTCCACCCACACGGTCTCGTAGGGCTCATGGAGCTTTCCGTCGACCGTCCTGGTGATGACGGTGGGGCGGGAGACGAGTAGCTCGTAACC
>CAZGOX010000404.1:0-1958 GCA_964527955.1 uncultured Opitutaceae bacterium
CCGCCTGGTCCGTAACCCGCGGCCGGCGGCCACGATCGAGGCGGCCGAATGGTTCAAGGGTTGAAATGATCGCGATGCACACCCTCCCCTATGAAATCGAATGCCGGGAATGCGGCTGTCTCGATGTCGAGGTGGACCACCGGCCGGCGCCCGGCGAGTGGTTTCCCACCGGCCGGGCCCATTGCAACGAGTGCGGCGCGGCGTTTAACTTTCGCGCGCCGGAAAAGAGCAAGGAACCCGAGGGGGAGGACCTGGCCCGCTACGTCGAGGGCCGCGGCGGGGCGGTGGTCTACCGCCCGGTCCGCTGCCCGGTATGTCGATCGACCGATGTCCCCGTGCAGCACAGCGCGGCCCCGGTCCGCTATCACCTTTGCCGCAACTGCGGCGAAACGTTCAAGAGTGTGGAAAAATGACCGTGCACATCACTGAATTCGAGCGGGAGAGCCGGATCCAGGCGAGCATTACCCCTGAGGATATTTTCGGGATCGCACTCAATAATGCGATGGTCGCCGGGGTCCTGAAAGCCTGGAAAATGGGTATTTTCACCTGGGAGCAGGCGATGACCTTCCTGGTCGCTTACCTGGCCCGCGAAAACGAGCGGCTAGCAAATGATTCGCGCAAGCTGCACGAGTTGCAGATCCCGCCGGCGTTCCAGGTCGGGGGCGAGATCCATGAATACGTGGGGCCCTGCCCCTTGTGCAACCAGCCCGTCGACCCCATGAAACTGAAAAGGAAGCCCGCATGAAGCCCGCCGACGACCTCCGTCACGAGATGGAACTCAATCACCCCAATTTCAAGGTCGCCGGCATGCTCACGGCCGAGGGCCTCGACGCCCTGGAGCAGCGGGTGCAGGCCCTCGAGGCTGCCGGCCGGCACACCGTCAAGGAGGAGGCCTGCGACGCCCGCCATGCCGAGCCGCCCGAGGTCCGGCAGGCCGAGGATCCGCCGCTGCGGGCCCGCAAGCGGAAATAGAACCAAGTATTTCGTCCGAAATACCTCTCTTTTTCCCTCCTTTTTTCCAGATTCTGGAAAGAACCCCGCTGGATTTCGCCTGCCTGCGCCTAATCTGGCGTCATGGCCACCCGCATTGACCTCCTGGACACCTACATGGACGCCGCCATTGCCGCCCAGGCCGCCGGCGACTATGGCAGAGCCCTCAACAACGCCCTGGCCGCCCAGGGCGTGGCCGCCAGCCTGCCCAAGGCCTCGCGATCGCAGGGCACCGGCGGCGGCGAGCAGTCGGCCTCCTGGGATCCGCAGGCCATCCAGAACTTCGTGCAGAATCTGTACCGCATGCAGGGCCAGTTCCTGGGCGTGCAGTCGGCCACCATCGAGATCAGCGAGCCGGTGACCCTCGACGACGGCAGCCAGCTTGCCAATTCCCAGGGGGGCTACGTGCAATGAAGCTCCTCGGCCGCATTCAGTCCCTCGCCCGCCGCGCGATCGGCCTCCGCACCGAAGGCCCGCCGGCGGAGCGGGAGGCCAGCGAGGTCGTCCGCGGCCGCTACGGCCGCTGGGACAGCAAGAACTCCGACCGCATGAACCAGGCCCACTGGGCCAAGGCCAGCGGCCTGCCGATCAACGCCGAGCTGGCCTATGCCTCGAATTACCTCCGCGCCCAGTCGGAGTACGAGATCTCCTGCAACCCAATCGTGGAGGGCCTCGTCAACACCTACTGCGTCGACGTCGTGGGGCCCGACGGGCCCACCTACCGCGTGCAGTCCAGCGACCAGGCCTACAACCGCCGGCGGGAGAAGGTCTGGAAAGATTGGTGGCGGCATGCCGGGGCCAACCGCCAGCTTTCCGGCGTGGAGATCCTCCGCTCCTGGGTGCAGTCGCTCTGGAAGGCGGGCGAATTCGGCACCCAGTTGATCACCGTCGCCAATGCCAGCCGGGCGGGGGAAACGCCGCGGGGGCCCCGGCGCCAGGCCCGCCCCCGCCCCCCCGCGGGGGGGGGG
>CAZGOX010000404.1:1968-2347 GCA_964527955.1 uncultured Opitutaceae bacterium
CGGCGATCCGGACGTGGCCCTGGGCGTCCGCCGCGACGAGAATCGCAACCCGCTCGAGTACTACATTTCCGATCCCTATCTGTTCGGTCCCTACGAGGTCTACACGGGCCAATTCAAAGCCGTCCGCTACGAGGACTTCGTCCACGGCTACCGGCTCGATGAGGAGGATCAGGTCCGCGGCGTCCCCTGGCTGGCCTCCTGCCTGGACACGATCGGCCAGCTCCGCGACTGGGACAAGGCCATGCTCGACGCCGCCGAGGCGATCGCCAAGACGGGCATCCTCTGGCAGCTCAAGAACCCGGAGGGCACGCCGGCCGTGATCCGCGGCTCGGCCCCCATGGAGCGCGGCCAGCAGACCTTCGGGCCGCCGGGTTACGAG
>CAZGOX010000405.1:0-2339 GCA_964527955.1 uncultured Opitutaceae bacterium
GGTCCCGTTCTTCGTGTCCCATTCTGCGAACTACACGACGGTGGCCGTCGAGTATGGGCCGCCGCCCTCGGTCGTGGCCACGCTCCAGAGGGTCACCGACGGCATGGCGCAGAACACGGCGATCGCCGTGTGCGCCGCGTTGTGGGCCGGCGTCAAGGGGGAGGAGATCCAGCAAAGGCTCCTGTCCTGGCGCGCCGCGCCGCTCAGGGGCGAATGGCGGAGGGCCGAGGGCCAGAGGCTCTACCTCGACTGCTACAACGCCAATCCTGCGTCGATGGCGGATGCGCTCAGCTCGTTCAACGCCGTAGCGCCTGCAGGCGAGCCGCGGCTTCTGGTCATCGGCTGCATGGAGGAGCTCGGGCCCGAGGCCGAGCGGTACCATCTGGAACTCGGCCGGTCCATCAGGCTGCGAAGGGGCGACCAGCTTGTCGCGATCGGCGGCCTGGCGGGAGCCGTCCGACAGGGCGCCGTGGAGGCCGGCGGCGATCCGGAGCAGATCGAGGTCGCCGACCAGGTCGGGCCGTTGTCGGCGCGCCTGTCCGCCTTCCGCGGCTCGGTCTTCGTCAAGGGGAGCCGGCGCCACGAGCTGGAGAGGGCCTTCTCGGGCGCCGAGATCGCAGAGGTGTCCCATGCTTAGCCTCCTCTCAGCCTACGAAGAGGCATTCGGTCCGCTGCGCATCCTGCGGTACATCACGCTTCGCACGCTCTTGGCCGCCGGCACCGCCGCACTGATCGGTTTTGTGATAGGGCCTTGGCTCATCGCTCACCTGCGCCGCCTGAAATTCGGGCAGCACTACGACGACGACCGGACGGGGGACCTCGCCAGCCGCTTTGACAAGAAGAACACGCCGACCATGGGCGGCCTGCTGATCTTCGCGAGCGTGTTCGCCAGCTCGGTGCTCTGGGCGACGCCCAACGTCTGGGTGGTGGTGGCGCTCTTCGTCTACGCTGCGCTGACGGCGGTCGGTTTCAGGGACGACTACCTGAAGGTCGTGCGCAAGAGCCGGCACGGGATATCCTCGGGGGCGAAGATCTTCTGGCAGACCGTCATCACGGCCCTGGCGCTCGCCGCGCTCCTGATTCATCCGGCAAGCTCGGCGAAGATCCGGGAGCTCTGGGTGCCATTCGTGAAGCACCCGCTCGTCGCCAGCATGCCCATCGCCGGGCTCGCGGTCTTCGTCTACCTCTGGATCGTCGGCTTCTCGAACGCAATCAACCTGACCGACGGCCTGGACGGGCTCGCGATCGGCTGCACGATCACGGTCGCGCTCACATTCGGGATCATGGCCTACGCAGCCGGGAACGTGAAGATCGCCGACTACCTCCTCATCAGCTTTGTGCCCGGAACCGGGGAGCTGACGGTCGTCTGCGGGGCCCTGGTCGGGGCGGGCCTGGCGTTCCTCTGGTACAACTCTCACCCGGCGGAGCTCTTCATGGGCGACACCGGGTCCCTCGCGCTCGGTGGCCTCCTCGGCATCATCGCCTTCATGGTCCAGCAGCCGCTCACGCTGATAATCATCGGGGGGGTATTCGTGTGGGAGGCCGCGACGGTCGTCATCCAGGTCGCCTACTTCAAGGCCACCCGCCGGATCCACGGCGAGGGCAGGCGCTTCTTCCTCATGGCCCCCATCCACCACCACTTCCAGAAGTTGGGCTGGCCCGAGACCAAGGTGGTCCTTCGCTTCTGGATCCTCTCGCTCATCTTCGCCCTCGCGGGCCTCGGCACGCTCAAACTCCGCTGAACAACGCCATGAACATACCCGAATTCCTCAGTTCCAGGCTCGGCCGGTCCGTTGCGGTTTTCGGCGCGGCCGTGAGCGGGGAGGGGGCGGCCGCGCTCCTCTCAAAGCTCGGAGCGCGAAGCGTCACCTACGACAGGCGCGGCGCGGACTTCACGCCGGAGGCCGCGGCCAGGCACGGCCTGGTCATCTTCTCGCCGGGCTTCACGCTCCACCATCCCTGGCTCGAGCTGGCGCGAAAGTCCGGCTGCATCTGCCTGGCCGAGATCGACTTCGCGTCCCTCTTCTGGCGAGGCCGCGTCGTCGCCGTGACCGGGACGAACGGGAAGACGACCCTGACCGAGTTCCTGGCGCACGCGCTCTGCGGCGCGGGCAGGAGGGCCCTGGCGACCGGCAACATCGGCATACCCTTCAGCCGGGTCGTCGCCGACCAGGACGGGGGCTCACCGGACGTCACTGCGGTGTGCGAGGTGAGCTCGTTCCAGGCCGAGCAGCTCGGCCATTTCAGCGCCGACGCGCTGCTGTGGACGAACTTCGCCGAGGATCACCTCGAGCGGCACAGGAGCATGGAGCAGTATTTTGCGGCCAAGTGGGAGCTGG
>CAZGOX010000406.1:0-2337 GCA_964527955.1 uncultured Opitutaceae bacterium
CAAGGCCCTGGCGGCCCAGCACAAAGAAAAAGAACCTCGGACTCCCGCCGGTTTCGGGCACATAGAGTGGATTGTCGTCCCGACGATAGAGGTCAAGGACCTTGGTGTACGCCGCGGTGTCGGTCTCGTAGTCATCCGGGCACACCATGTCGAGGGCGGGCGCGGCCACCTTCCAGATCGGGATCACATTGTCGAGGGGGCCCCCGCTCTGGTAGGTGCCGGGAGCTCCCGGGGTCATGACATCCCTCAGGGCGGCATTGGCATAGAGGGGAAGGGGATAGGCCGCCTTTCCGGCCGCCGCTACCTTGCCGATATAGGTAGCGACCGCCCAGGCGTGGAAGAATACCTCCGCATCCGGGCCGAATGCATGCTGCCAGTCCGGGTCGGAAGCTCCCACTTTCACGTTCATGGCCTTGAGCACCTCGGCCGGAACCGGAGCCTGAAACAGCTTGTTCGCGGCCGGACAATGGTCGCGCTCGGTCCCCCAGGTTCCGGATTCATTCTCCACCTGGACCATGATGACGGTCCGCTGCGGATCGGCCTCCCTCAGGTGGCGCATCAGGGCCCCAAAGGCCGCGGTGTCGGCGGCGAGCGAAGCCTCCGCAAAGGGGGACGGCGAATCGAGCACATGCCCTTCGCTGTCCACGACCCGGGTGTAGCGTTCGGGCTGGAGCTTCATCCAGGCGGGCATGTAGTGCTGGCTTCCGTTTTTCCAGGTCCCAAACCAAAGCAGGACCAAACGCATGCCATGGACCCTCGCCTGGGAAAGGAGGGCGTCCACGGAGCTCGGGTCGAACACGCCCTCCTCGGGCTCGAACTGCTCCCAATAGACGGGAATCTCAACGGTGTTCGCATGCAGGAACTCCAGGGCGGGCCACACCTTCGGGAGCACCGCCGGCCAGCCGCTTGAGTTGTTGACCTGCGCGCCCAGGACCAGGAAAGGGGCGTCATCGACCATCAGGGCGTAGCGCCCGTTCTCCCTCGCCAAATGGGGGATCGACCGGTCCTGCATCCCGGCCCATGCCGTCCGGCCCGCGAGTGCGGTCGCAAGGATAAGCACGCTCACGGTTCTTTTCATGCTGGATTCATCGCTTGTCTCAGAATGACGATTAGGGAATATAGAACAAGATGAAGATTGTCCAAGCAGCGAGCGAGCTCTTCCCCTACATGAAGACCGGCGGCCTGGCGGATGCGGTCGCGGCCCTTTCCGGGGCCCTGGCCGACCGGGGACACGAAGTGTCGGTCTTCCTTCCCGGCTACCGCTCGGCCCTGGAACACAGGGATGCCGCGCGCGCGGAAAGACGGTTTCGGCTGAAGATCGAGATGGGAGACCAGATGTTCTCGGGCGATGTCCGGGTGTTTTCCCCGCGCAGGAACCTCGTGGTGTACCTGATCTGTCGGGAGGAATACTTTGACCGCCGGTTCCCGTACGGAAACGGCGAGCGCGACTACGAGGACAACGCCGAGCGCTTCATTTTCTTCTGCAAGGGTGTCGCGGAGACCCTGCGCCTTGCCGACCTCCAGGCCGACATCGTCCACAGCCACGACTGGCAGGGCGCCCTGCTCCCGCTCTTCATCCGCGAGACGGAGCGGATCCACGGGTCCACGCTCGCGATCAAGACGGTGTTCACGATCCACAACATCGCCTACCAGGGCGTTTTCCCGGCACGGACCTTTGCCTACACAAACCTTCCGGACGAGATGAACGGCATGGACGGCCTCGAATTCTACCGCCAGATCAATCTCTTGAAGGGAGGCATCCTCTTTGCGGACCGGGTCACTACCGTCAGCCCCAGATACGCCGCCGAGATCCAGACCCCTGAGTTCGGATTTGGCCTGGACGGGGTCGTGCAGACCCGCGCCGACGACCTTGTGGGCCTCATCAACGGCGTCGACAGCGCGGTCTGGAACCCCGCGACGGATGCCTTCCTGCCCGCGAGGTACTCGGCCTCGGACATGGCGGGGAAGGCCTCGTGCCGGACGGAACTTCTCAAGTCCTGCGGCTTCGACCCTGTTTTTGCAGGTCCCGTGTATGGAATGATCTGCAGGATGACCGAGCAGAAGGGCGTCGATCTCGTGTTGGCCAACCAGGATTTTTTCCTCAATGAGAACTGCCGCCTTATCCTCCTCGGGACCGGCGACCGGCGGATCGAGGAGGCGGTTCGCGCCCTGGCTGCGCGCTCACCGCGGCACGTGTTTCTCGGCGCGAGGCTGGACGAGGCGATGAGCCATCTCATCGAGGCCGGGAGCGACTTTTTCCTGATGCCATCCCTTTTCGAGCCCTGCGGCCTGAACCAGATGTACTCCCAGCTGTACGGAACCGTGCCCATCGTCAGC
>CAZGOX010000407.1:0-2321 GCA_964527955.1 uncultured Opitutaceae bacterium
CAGCGATATAGTCAGAAATTGGCCTTGTATCAATTATTATGACATTGTCTACCCTAGCAAGCATTGCAGTAGTCCGCAGCGAGACTTGATGACTTCGCGGAGATTTCACTAGTTCGCGCCTCTCGAGTTTTTCCGCGTCGCTTGCCGCTGCCTGCTGTGCATAATACAGTGCAACTAGCGACAGAAACACTGTCACAAACAAGAAGCCTACGGCAACAGCCTGCCGAAGGGGGATCTTCCGCTCCAAACGCGCTTTGATCTTGGATGTTGCCGGCTTCAGGGTGAACTTGCTATTGAGAAGCTGCTGCTCCCTACATGCCCACTGCATCATGCGTCTCATGCAGCGCAATGCACCGTTCGGTCCAGTGCTTCTAGTGAAAGCTTCGCTGAGACCGCACTTGTCGCACTCAGGCTCCTGGATACAAAGGGTCGACCTCGTCTCCTTGATTCGGCAATGGCGGAGCGGCGTTCTTTTGTCGCTGCTCGCATCCATTTTCGGCCGTCAAAGCCGCATCTTGGCATTTTGTCATTGCCGTTCCGGCCGAGAGCGCAGCTGGCGAGCCCGCCGGAACAGACTGAACAACCGCAAAGAAGGCGGCCTCGCAAGCGTTCATGTCTTTGGCGTATTGCGCTTGACACGGATCGTTGCTCTGGCTTTGTGCCCGAGCACCTTGCGCGACTCCGAATACGGAAACTGCGGCTATTAGAAACACGGATTGCTTTGTCATGTATATTTCTCCTCTGGTTCTAGTCTTGTTGATCATTATCCGCCTGATATAACTACTTGTAACTACTCGCAGTTTGCATTGCTTCAACTTTGGTGGCAACTGGGACAACAGGCAACGAACGCGGAACAGTGAAAAGGGAGTCAGCTAGTGTTGGATTGAGTTCAGTCGTAGGAAACTCCGCCGAAGAAATCACATTCCCAGAGGAGTCATAAAATGCCTGGCTGGTAATATTACCGGTCACGTTATTGATTCTATACTGAATATCGGCGACGGTCGATTGAGGGGCACTAATACCTCCGTTTGCTTGGCTTGGGTTAGTCGTAGTTATATTGATCACCGTTTCTAAAGAACCGTCTTCGGCGGTGATCGTGCTTTCAGTGTAGTTAAGCATTGCCGAATCACTGAAGGAGGATGGATCCGCTGACACCGCCGCAAGTAAGGTCTGGCGGTAGCTAACTTCAGGCTCTATTGCATTGGTCAGCAAGTACGCGGTTTGAGGGCTGCCCGCTTGGTGCGGGACAAAAAAGGAGCCTTGATCGTTTGTAAACTCGTCAGAAAGCCGCTTCAATAACTTGCCAGAGGTCGAATCAACAACATCTACGTCTTCCCGGTATAAATCAGTTCCGTTTGGCGATTGTTTGTAGACCGAAATGCGTAAGGTAGAGGTTCCATCGGCGTTTCTTGTACGCGCAACCCGTTTATACGACTTTGCATGTGCGAGCCGGCTCAACGCAGCAATAAGGTCGTCGTATGCTGCCCGAGATTTCGCGAGATCAACCTTTGAGAAGGGCCTTTGGCCCGCCGAATTGGCATTCGCAGTGACATTTGTGGGAGGCGCCGACTTCTGTGGTCTATTCGTCTCAGAATCTGCTGCGCCAACTATCGATACCTGACGGGCTAGGCGTCGATAGTGGACATACTCAAAAAATGCGAGCAATCCGAGCAGAAGGCTTGCGATTGCTAAAGCACGCTTTTTCTGGCGATTTGTCGTCATTCCGTCTTGAGAAACTCACCAACGCTCTGACCGGACGATTATCGTTTTGTAATCCGCGAACTTACGAATTCTATTTTGCCGGGAATTCCCTCCTTTTGAAGGATTGACTTTCATCCAAAGGTCGGGTCCGGGCCGGGATCGAATCAAAGCCCAAAGTTGTGTGGGATTCACCGTAGCGAAGGTGCGTGCAATGCACCCATGTGGCTGCAAGCTAAGTTGAAGGAGATTGTCGCAGACTGGCCGTGCAGCGCATAGCCCAAGTCCCCAGTCCGAGCGCGACGCCCTGTTTCGCGAGGCGCCCAGATGGGCCGAAAGCCGCTTGCAGACTGCGCCCGGTCGCGCCTGCATTCTGCCATGCCCACTCTCCGTCGACCGAAGCCGGCCCGGCGCCGGGCCTTGGCTAAGAAACCGACCGCACGGCCGAAGCAGCCGTTCAAGTTCGAGTTGACATCCGAGGACATCGCCCTCGACAACGCCATCAGCGTCGCCGCTGCCCGCAGTCTCGCCCTCCGTCGAGCCTCCTGAATCGGGATTTCCCATTTGAACTCGGACTATTCAAGCAAGGGCACCATGCGTACCCACTTTTTGAACCTGTCCCT
>CAZGOX010000408.1:0-2319 GCA_964527955.1 uncultured Opitutaceae bacterium
CCCCCCAAAAGACGGGGAACCGGATGAGTCTTGTTTGGGGTGGCTGGGTGCCGGACGTACGGTCGTCCCAGGGCCTGGGCCATACGGAAAGAACCAGCGTGCCGACCGAAAGGACAAGGCTGAGGATCTGGCTCCACGCATGCATGTCTCCTAGCGCCCACGGCAGAAAGCAGAGGTTTGCCGCCACGGCCCACGTGAGCGCGCGCTCGAGCGCATGGGGCGGAGGCCTCCCGGTCAGGAATGGGATGGGGGAGTCGGCCACAAGGCCGAGTAGATTCGCCGCCCGCGGTGCGGTCGAGGAATTGTTTCAGGCCTGACTCCAACACATTCTTGGCTTGCGAGTCGCCGTGCTGAATTACACGACAGGGAATGAATGCGCAGGACAGGCCGACACCACAGGCGACGGGATCTGCCGCAGGTGGTTTGCGCATGGGTCCACCAACTGCGGCGAGCCTGGCTATTCTCGCCGTCGGAACGTTTGCCGCCTACAGCCGGACCTTTGGCGTCCCATTGCTCTTTGACGACGTCGGATCGATCGCCGACAATCTCTCCATTCGTCGCCTGTGGCTCATTTGGCCGGTGTTGTCGCCTCCCGGTGGCGCAGGGGTCGGTGGACGGCCGCTCCTGAACCTATCGCTGGCCGCAAACTACGCCGTCGGAGGCACGGCGGTCCAGGGCTACCACGTTGTCAATCTTCTCATTCACATACTCGCCAGTTGGACGTTGTTCGCCCTGGTAAGGCGGACGCTCCGGAGTCCGGTCCTGGCGGCGCGCTTTGCCTCCACCGCGACCCCGCTGGCCCTCGCCGTGAGCGCGATCTGGGCCTGGCACCCCTTGCAGACGGAGGATGTGACCTATCTGTCCCAGCGTGCTGAATCACTCATGGGGCTCTTCTACCTGCTCACGATGTACTGCTTCGTGCGGGGAGCGGATGCCGGCAACAGGGGCTCCCGTCGATCCTGGTTTCTGTCCTCAGGGCTGGCCTGCCTGGCCGGGGCAGCCACGAAGGAGGTGATCGTTACCGCGCCGCTCATGGTGTTGCTCTACGACCGCACCTTCGTCTACGGCGGATTCCGCGGCGCCTGGCGGCGGCATCGTCCGCTGTACCTGGGCTTGTCGGCCATCTGGCTGCTCCTCGCCTGCCGGTTTCTCAGTTTGAACCACGCAGAGGGCGTTGGTTACAACGCCGGGGTAGGGTACAACCAGGGAATCGCCTGGTGGGAATACGGGCTATCCGAGTGCCGCGTCGTGGTGAGGTACCTGATGCTCGCATTCTGGCCAAGTCCCCTGGTATTTGACTACGGCATCCAGCCGCAGCCGAGCCTGGCGGAGGTCTGGCCTTATGCGGCGGCGATTGCCTCGCTCGTCGCGTGGGTGGTCGTCGGCCTGCGGCGAACGCCGGGTGCCGCATTCGCGCTTTGCTGGTTTCTTTTGATCCTTGCGCCGTCTTCAAGCATCGTTCCGATCGCCGGGCAGCCGATGGCGGAAAGCCGTGTCTACCTGTCGTTGGCGGGACCGGCCGCCCTCGCGGTGCTTGGACTATTCACCATTTCCAGGCGCTGGAGCCTGCCCATTCTTGCCGCTGTTGCGGCGGTCCTGGGTTTTGCCAGTTATCAACGCAACAAGGATTACTCGAGCGAGGAGGCGATCTGGAGCGACACGGTTGCCAAGAACCCGACCAACGCGAGGGCGCACTCAAACCTGGGCAATGGCCTGCTGGGCCAGCCTGGAAGGCTGAATGAGGCAATAACCCAATTTGAAGAGGCGCTCCGTCTGGCGCCCGGCGAGTTTGTGACCCACAACAGCCTGGGCTATGCGCTGTTTTCCGAGGGGCGCCAGCGGGAGGGAATCGCCCAAATCGAGGAGGCCCTTCGCATCAACCCGGATTACCCGGAGGCCCATGCCAACCTGGGCAATGCCTTCGCCGGCATGCCAGGGCATTTGGCTGACGCGATAGGACAGTATAGGGAGGCCATTCGGCTGCAGCCGGGGAATGCCCAAATGCGCAACAATCTCGGCTTTGCCCTGTTGGCGATGCCCGGGCGGTTCAAGGAGGCGATTCCAGAGTTTGAGGAGGCGCTGCGGCTGCAGCCGGATTTCGCCGCGGCGCACTATGGCTTGGCGGTTGCATTCTACAACCTGCCTGGCCAACGCGCCGAGGCCGAGGCGCATCTCGAGTCTGTCCTGAGGCTTGAGCCAGGAAACGCGCAAGCCCTGCAAGCCTTGGCGGAAGTCAGGGGATCCGCCCGATAGGACATTGAATGGAATCGCCTTGCCGATCCGGTAGCGACCGGTTGGGTTGCCCGGGCATGCCGCATA
>CAZGOX010000409.1:0-2313 GCA_964527955.1 uncultured Opitutaceae bacterium
TCGACAGGGACGCCTCGGGGAAGGCGACCTACCGCGGGGTGAACAGCTGCATCGCCCTCCTTCCGATGTTCGCGGGCCGGGAGGTCGTTACGGTCGAGGGTGTCTCGGTCGAGGGGGATCCGCTCCATCCCGTGCAGTCCGCGATGGTCGACCATTACGGGTCGCAGTGCGGGTACTGCACGCCGGGATTCGTCATGTCGCTCTTCGAGGGCTTCTACCGCGGCGACTGCAGGCGGCCCGCCGAGATCAGCGACCAGCTCTGCGGGAACCTCTGCCGGTGCACCGGCTACCGCCCGATCAGGGACGCGGCGCTGGACGCGTTCGGAAGGCGCGGGAGGGCCGCGGGCGCGGGCGATCCGTTCCTGGAGAGGCTCAGCATGCCCTGCCCGCCTCCGGGCGGCCTCGACTATGCCGCGGGCGACGGCCGGTTCGTGCGGCCGACGACGCTCGCCGGGCTGTTCGCCGCGCTCGCGGAGCGTCCCGGCGCGGTCCTCGTCGCCGGCGCGACGGAGATCGGGGTCGACGTCACCAAGAAGTCGAGGGCGTTCCCATTCCTCGTCTCGACCGAGGGCGTTCCCGAATTGACGCGAATCGTGGGGACGGACTCAAGCTGGAGGATAGGCGCCGGCGCGACCCTCACCGCGGTCGAGGAGGTCGTGGCCGCGGAATACCCCTGCCTTGCCAAGATGCTCAAGGTGTTTGCGGCAAGGCAGATTAGGAATCGGGCGACCCTGGGCGGCAACCTCGCGACCGCCTCCCCGATCGGTGACGCCGCCCCCGTGCTCCTGTCGCTCGACGCCGAGCTCGTCCTCGCCTCGGCCGGGGGCAGCCGGACGGTTGCGCTCGCGGATTTCTTCACCGCGTACCGCAAGACGCTGCTCTCCAAGGGCGAGGTCATTCTCGAGGTCGTCGTTCCCCGCCTTGATCCGGGGCGCGGCGTCGTGCGCCGGTCGGACTTCCTCAAGGTGTCGAAGCGCCGCGAACTCGACATCAGCATTGTCGCCGCCGCGTACTCGGTCGACACGGACGCGGGCGGCGTGGTGCGGCGTGCCCGGATCGCCTACGGCGGCGTCGCGGCGACACCCCTGCGCGCGCGCAGGGCCGAGGCGGCGCTCGTGGGCCGAAGGTTGTCCGAGGCGGCCCAGGACGTCGCAGGCGTCCTTGCGCGCGAGTTCACGCCGATCGACGACATGCGCGGGAGCGCGGAGTACCGGCGCGGGCTGATCGTGAGCCTCTGGGAGAAGTTCGCGTCCGGCGAGACGAGCGCGGCCCAGGACGGCGAGCTCGCCTTTGAAAAGGGGGCGGACGCCCAGGCCCCCGATCCGTCGAAGGCGCTCCGCCACGAGAGCGCCGTCGGCCACGTGACGGGCCGGGCGCTCTATGCGGACGACACGGCGCAGCGCCGGCCCATGCTCGACCTCTGGCCCGTGTGCTCGCCGCATGCGCGCGCCCGCGTGCTGCGGCGGGACGCGGCGGCCGCCCGGGCGATGCCCGGGGTCGTCGCGGTGCTGATGGCGGAGGATATCCCCGGGCGCAACAATGTCGGGACGGGGCAGGATGAGCCGCTCTTCGCGCACGACGAGGTGAGGTACCACGGGCAGGTGGTCGCGGTCGTGGTCGGGCGTTCGCCAAAGGCGTGCCGCGCGGCCGCCGCCGCCGTGGTGGTCGAGTACGAGCCGCTTCCGCCCCTGGTCGGGATCAAGGAGGCCATCGCGCGGGGCTCCTTCCATACGCCGCCGCACACCCTGGCGCGGGGGGACGTCGGCGCCGCGCTCGCGAAGGCGCCTCTCAGACTTGAGGGCGAGTTCTCCTTCGGAGGCCAGGAGCATTTCTACCTGGAGACCCATGCGGCGTGGGCGGAAGCCGGGGAGGGAGGGTCGGTCTTCGTGAGCTCGTCGACCCAGCACCCGAGCGAGATCCAGGCCATCGTGGCCGAGCTCATCGGGGAGCCGAAGAACAAGGTCGTCGTTCAGTCTCCCAGGATGGGCGGCGGCTTCGGGGGCAAGGAGACCCAGGGCAACGCGTTCGCGGCGATGGTGGCGCTTGCCGCGACCAAGACGCGTCATCCCGTCCGCATCCAGCTCGACCGGGACATGGACATGGTGATCACCGGGAAGCGCCATCCGTTCCATTCGACGTTTTCGGTGGGCTATGACGCCAGGGGGATGATTCTCGCCGCGGCGGTCGACCTCTGTTCGGACGGGGGCTGGTCGCTGGACCTTTCGCAGCCCGTGCTCGACCGGGCGCTCTTCCACCTGGACAACGCCTATTACATCCCGGCGGTCCGGTTCACCGGGCAGATCGCCAAGACGA
>CAZGOX010000410.1:0-2306 GCA_964527955.1 uncultured Opitutaceae bacterium
CCGGTGCTCGGCGAGCCGCCGTTTTCCTTTTCGGCAACCGGGCTTCCCGCGGGTGCCACCCTCGATTCCTCCAGCGGGCACATCGACGGCTCCTTCCAGAATCCCGGCTCCTATGCCGTGCGTGTGCAGGTCGCAAACGCCCATGGTAGCGACACCGCCGCGATCCGATTCGTGGTCGGCGACGATCTCGCGCTCACACCCCCGATTGGCTGGAACAGCTACGATAATTTTGGCGCCAAGGTGACCGAGGCTGAATTCCTGGAGAACGTCCACGCCTTTGCCCGCGACCTTCGCCCTTATGGTTGGCAGTACGTGGTGGTCGACTACCTCTGGTTCGACCCAAATCCGGGCGCCAAGCCCGCCGAGAGGCAGCCGTCGCGCATGGACGCGTACGGCCGGGCGCTCCCGGCGCTAAGCCGGTTTCCCTCAGCCGCCGGTGACAACGGCTTCAAGCCCATTGCCGACCAGGTTCACGCCCTCGGCCTGCGCTTCGGCATCCACATCATGCGCGGCATCCCGCGGGACGCGGTCCGGGACAACCTGCCGATCGAGGGCTCCTCGTACCACGCTGCCGATGCCGCGGACACCTCGGACACCTGCGGCTGGGACGACCACATGTACGGCGTACGGGGTGGCACGCCGGCCGGCCAGGCCTACTACGACTCGATCCTCCGGCTCTATGCCCAATGGGGGGTCGACTACATCAAGGTCGACGACATTTCCTCGCCCTACCGCGCCGATGAGATCGCCGCGGTGCACAAGGCAATTGAAAAGTGTTCGAGGAGCATCGTACTGAGCCTTTCTCCGGGCGCCTCACCTGTCGCCGAGGTGGCCCACCTGCGGGCCAATGCCCAGCTTTGGCGCGCCACCAACGACTTCTGGGACAACTGGGACCAGCTTGAACTGCAGTTCACCCGCGCCAAGCAGTGGGCCCCGTACGTCGAGCCCGGACATTGGCCCGACGCCGACATGCTACCGATCGGCCATATCGGCGATGAATGCGTGGGGCTCCCGCGCCCGACCAACTTCTCCCATGCGGAGCAGGTTGCGCTGATCTCCTTCTGGTCGATCCTGCCCTCGCCGCTCATGATCGGCTCCGACCTGCGCCGGAGCAACGCGTGGGACATCGCCCTGCTCACCAATCCGGAGGTTCTGGCTGTGAATCAGGACGCCCTCGGCGCCGCGGCGCGGTGCGTGGAGCAGGGCGCCGGCTATGAGGTTTGGGCCAGGCCTCTCCATGACGGATCGCTTGCCGTGGGCCTGTTCAACCTCGGCAATTCCGACACGGCGGTGCGGGTATCCCTAAAGGATCTCGGCCTCACTGGTCCCCGGACGCCGCGCGATCTTTGGCGCCGCCAGACGTTGCCGGCCGTGGGAGGGCAGATCGAGATGCAGGTCAAGAGCCACGGCGCCGTTTTGCTCCGGCTGTAGGCCTCGATGGATGCCGTCAGAATCTCTTCCGAAGGAATTCGATGACCAGGTAGCCTATGAGGGCTGTGGCGAGGGCAATCGCCAGGTTGATTGCCGTGAGGATGTCGTGGAGGGCCCATGCCAGGCCCTTTGCCCGTCCCTGTCCGGATCCCTCAAACTCACCCATGAGCAGGTTTGAGTAGTAAAGGAAGACGATGAAGCCCACCTCGATCGCGGCTCTCAAGACAGGGGCCAACTTTCGACGGTCCTTCCAATCCCTTGGATGAGATTCAGGCATGGGGTTCGGCCTCCTTGAGCTTGAAGAATGCCAAGTCATAGGATGCCGGGTCAACCCTCGTAGGTCAGCGAGCTTGCTCGCGCCTTCCCGGAGCGCGAGCAAGCTCGCTGACCTGCAGGGCAGCCGGTACTTGGGGCTCAGATGCTCCGGCCGAGGGCCGCCTGGTGCTTCCGGGCGGACCTGCCCTGTTTGACGTGGCACTTGATGGCCTGGACGGCTGAAACCTTTCGCAGGTGTCCCACGCGGGTAGGTATCGCCCCCAGAGGCCGCAGATACCGTCGGACGCCCGCACCGAGGAGGGCTCTACTTCGATCCTGTCCCTTTCAGCACGAATTACAGCCTTTGGCCGTCCACTGCATCCTTATTCGCCATCAGCACGTTGCATAACGGAACCACAGGGATGGGGGGCTCATTTTGGGCTAACAGGCTGTTTTTCAACAGCCTGCTAAGCAGCCTCGACAAGGTGCCGATATTCAAGGGTGGGGAAGCGCCGGGCGATTCCCCCTTGATGATCGGATCCTGCACTTGAGATGAAACTCCCCCTCCGTGGACGGAGCCCCATGATCATGGGGCTGTTGCTGGCATTGCTTGTTGCCGG
>CAZGOX010000411.1:0-2300 GCA_964527955.1 uncultured Opitutaceae bacterium
ACGGCCCGATGTCGGATGCAAACCTTGCCAAGGCCTCCCGCCCGATCTGGCACATACCGACCGTGGCGGGTGCCGTGGTCGTGAGCTACAACCTGCCCGGCGACCCGGCCCTCAAGTTGGATGGCACCACGCTTGCGGCCATCTACCTCGGCAAGGTCACCAAGTGGAACGACCCGGCGATTGCCGGCCAGAACCCGGGTGTCGCGCTTCCCGACCAGGACATCCTGGTCGTCCATCGCTCCGATGGCAGCGGCACGACCTTCATTTTCACGGACTACCTGAGCAAGGTGAGCCCCGAGTGGAAGGAAGGCGTTGGCAAGGGCACGTCGGTCAGCTGGCCGACGGGACTCGGCGGCAAGGGCAACGCAGGCGTCGCAGGTCAGATCAAGCAATCGCCCGGTGCGCTTGGATACGTCGAAATGGCCTACGCCCATCAGAACAAGCTTCCCTTCATGGAAATGAAGAATTCCGCCGGGAATTACGTCAAGGCCTCGATCAGCTCGGTGGTGGCGGCCCTGGCCACGGCGACGATTCCGGACGACTTCAGGTTCTCCATGACCAACGCACCGGGCGACGCGTCCTATCCTATCGCAGGCGTGACGTGGATCCTCGTGTACGGGGAGCAGAAGGACCATGACAAGGGACAGAAGCTCGTCCAATTCCTCACGTGGGCCTACACCGATGGCGAACGGATGGCCGCGGCGCTCGACTATGCCCCGTTGCCGGCTTCGGTCGGGCAGCGGGTCCTCGACAGGGTAAATAGCATCAAGTACTGACCATGCCTTCGGCCCAGGCCAGCGTACCCGTGCTTCCCCCGCTGGGATCACGGGCGCCGGACTCCACCTTCAAGTGGGCGGCCTTCGCCGCGGCGCTGGTGATCCTGGCCCTGATCGCACTCGTGGGCCTGGAGCTGTACTATGGCGCGCGCCTGGCGATCGCGAAGTATGGCATCGGGTTCCTTGTCAGCTCGGCCTGGGATCCCGTCTCCGACCAGTACGGCGCCCTCCCGTTCATCTTCGGCACGCTGGTCTCGTCGCTCCTGGCGCTCCTGATCGCGGTTCCCCTGGGCGTGGCGACGGCGCTTTTCCTGACCGAGCTGGCGCCGTTTCGGATCCGCCAGCCGATCATCGTCATTGTCGAGATGCTCGCGGCCGTGCCGAGCGTGGTCTTTGGGCTATGGGGAATCTTCGTCCTGATCCCGTGGCTGCGGGACCACCTGTTCGTCTGGCTGAAGCACACCCTGGGGTTTCTACCCCTTTTCCAGGGACCGATCTACGGAGTGAGCATGCTCGCCGGCGGAATCATCGTGGCGATCATGATCCTGCCGATCGTCACCTCGATCTCCCGGGAGATCCTGCGCTCGGTGCCGGGCCTGCAGCGCGAGGCGGCGTACGCCCTCGGGGCGACCCGGTGGGAGGTGATCCGCATCGCGGTCCTCAGCTACGCCAGGCGGGGCCTCTTTGGCGCGGCGGTCCTGGGCCTGGGGCGGGCTCTGGGCGAGACCATGGCCGTCACCATGGTCATCGGCAACCGCCCCGAGATCAGCGCATCGCTTTTTGCGCCCGGCTACACGCTGGCCAGCGTGATCGCCAATGAGTTTACGGAAGCGACGAGCGACCTGTATTTGAACGCGTTGTTCGAGCTTGGGCTCGTGCTGTTTGCGGTCACGATCCTCATCAATATCGCCGCGCAGCTGATGCTTCGCTCCATGGGGAGCGGGGGAGTCGCCAAAGTTCACTGACACGGACCCATGCCCGACGCCGTCGCACTTTCCAGCCCGTTTGCCCCGAGTCCCGCACGGGAGCGCTGGCGCAGGGCCAAGAGCGCCGGGATGACCGTCGTCCTGTGCCTTTGCGCGGTGGCGGTGATGGCCCCGCTGTTCCTGGTGGTGTACTTCCTGGTGCGACAGGGAGCCAGTTCGCTGGACTGGAACTTCTTCACCCAGCTGCCGAAGCCGGCGGGTGAATCCGGCGGGGGCATGGCCAACGCCATCGTGGGGACGATCACCCTTCTGGCGATGGCTGCCACGGTGGGCGTTCCCATCGGCGTTCTGGGAGGCATTTACCTCGCGGAATACGGCTCGGAAGGAGCCAACGCCTGGATACGATTTGCGGCCGATGTCCTGAACGGCGTTCCCTCGATCATCTGGGGCATGGTCGTCTACCTCATGCTGGTCGTGCCGTTCAAGACGTTTTCCGCCTATGCGGGCGGCGTCGCGCTCGGCCTGATGATGATTCCGCTTGTGATGCGCACCACCGAGGAGGTGCTCGTGCTCGTGCCGCAGAGCTACCGGGAGGCGG
>CAZGOX010000412.1:0-2286 GCA_964527955.1 uncultured Opitutaceae bacterium
CCGCTGGGCTGCAGTTCAGGCGGGTCGGTTCTTGGCGGCGATGGCCCGGAGGCTGTCGCCGGTGAACTCGAGGATGGTGGCGTGGTGGACCAGTCGGTCGACGGCCGCCATGGTGGTCATCGGGTCCTTGAAGATCTGGTCCCACTGGGAGAAGACCAGGTTCGAGGTGATGACGACGGACTTCTTCTCGTAGCGCTCGGAGAGGAACAGGAAGAGGACCTCCATCTCCTCGCGGGACTGCTGGACGTAGCCGAGGTCGTCGAGGATGACGGCGTCGAACCGCTGGAGCTTGGCAATGGCCTGCGGCAGCTTGTGCTCGCGCTTGGCGGCGAGCAGTTGGGAGACGAGCCGGTAGGCCGGGGTGTACAGCACTTGGAGCTGGTGACGCTGGATCCATTCCCGACCGAGCGCGGCCACGAAGTGGCTTTTGCCGCGGCCGGCAAGGCCGAAGCAAAGCAGGTTGTCACCGCGGCGGACGAAGTCGGCGTCCAAGAGCGTCGGCAACTGGCGCCGGACCTTGTCGGGCAGGTTCTTCTGGTCGAGCGCGTCGAGGGTTTTGCCCGCCGGCAACGTGGATTCCTTGAGCTGACGCTGGATTTTGCGCTGGAGCCGGTCGTTGGCCTCCAACTCGACCAGGTAGGCGAGGAACCGGGCATAGCCCCAGTTCTCCGCCTCGGCCCGGACGATGGCCGCCGCGTGCTCGCGGGCGATGGTGGGCAGCAGGAGCGCGCGCAGCAGGAGGGGCAGGGAGGCGGCGCTCATGAAGCCACCTCCGTGATCAGGGTGTCGTACGATTGCAGTTCGGGCGTGAAGACGGCGAGCTTGGTCGGCTCGGCCACCACGGGCTGGCGCAAGCGCGGCTCAAGCAACGCGGCCGAGGGGACCTCGCCGGCGCGCAAGGCCCATCCGATCTGGTCGGCGACCCGGTCTTCGCCCAACTCGGCGGCGAGGGCGAGCAGCCGCAGGTACTGCCGGTCGGCCTTGGCCTCATCGGCGAGCTTGAGCCGATCATAGGCCTGACGGAAGGCCGTCCGCGGAAAAAGCTCCTCGCGGTAAAGGTAGCGGGCAAAAGCCCCGGGTTTGCGCACCAGGGAGGCGATCACATGCCGGTAGTCGATCCGGGGCAGATGGTTCCTGGACCGGGGATAGGTGCCGACCGCTTCGCCGCGATGCGAGAAACGCACCGTGTCCTCGCTCACCTGCGCCTGGACCATGGCCCCGATCAGCCGGGCCGGGACCGAATAGGCACACTGCTTGACCCGGGCGGTCGCATAACTGGAAACCCGCACCGTGGTCTCCTCGGCCTCCGGGAAGCGCGTGGGCGGCAACGGGCGCAGCCGGGCGCGCTCCTCCATGATCTTGGCCAGGCGCAGGGCGTTCGCGCCCCGGCAAACCTTGGCCACGAAGGCGGCGTAAGCCGCCGCGTCTGGAAAGTCGCGCGAACCCCGCAGGATCAGGTGGTTTTTGAGCCGCCGCTTCAAGTGCCCCTGCGCGGATTCGATGTCGCCGTTTTGATTGGGATTGCCGACGGCGATGGTCCGGGCTTCGAGGCCGAGATGCCGGCACAGCGCCAGATAGTCGGCGTTGAAGCCCCGCCGGCTCTCCCCGCGCTTGAGCTGATGCGTCGCGGTCGAACTCTGGTCGGTCTGGGAATAAAGGGGGACGCCGCCCAGCTCCCACAACGCGCCTTGCAGCCCCGTGCGCAGCGACAGGGAGGACTCCGAGGCGCACGGCAGCGCCCATTGCCAGTTGGAGCAGGGCAGGACCGCCTGGACCAACAGATGGGGGAACGCGACCCCCGCGAGCGTCACCCCGAGTTCGTTGGCGTTGGTCCAATCGGTCTGGATGCACTCGCCCGGGACATGCACCTGCGCGAAGAACACCTCCTTGGGCGGACCGTTCCGCCGCCGCCACTGGTCCACTCGGCGCTGGAACGTCCGCAACGCACGGCTGTCGAGCTCGGCCGGCCGGGTCACCAGCAAGTGTTCGAAGAGCGCCTTGGCCTCCAGTTCCGGCGTGAGCTCCAGCCACCCTTGCGCCTCCGCCCAGACTTTGGCCACCGGATCCTGCCGGGTGTTGCCACCCCGCGCACCGCGCAGCTCGGCCGGGCCTTGGCCCGCCTTGAGGTAGCGCCGGGCCGTTTTGCGGTCCATCCCCGCCTTGTTCGCAGCGTCTTGCAGGACGCCGCCGTTGTTTAGTTCTTTCATTAGTCGTTGGTACTGTCGTTCGGTGATGATAATCATGGGCCTGTGGTGGCCCCGAGTATCAGCCGGCCGCAGACCGACG
>CAZGOX010000413.1:0-2283 GCA_964527955.1 uncultured Opitutaceae bacterium
ATGTCCGGGAACCAATTCCAGGCCGTTGCCACCGGCTCGGGCGCCCCAGTTACGAGCGAGCCAGCAACCCTGACTGTTACAGCGGTGCCACCCGGCGATGCAATCGCCTACGACATCACAACGCTGGCAGGAAGCCCGGGCCTACGCGGTGCCGTGGATGGGACCAGTGGCGCAGCCCGACTCAATGAACCCTCGGCCGTTGCAGTCAATGCAGCCGGCCTTCTCTACGTCATCGACAACGATACGATTCGAACCGTGACGCGGGCGGGTGTGGTGTCCACGCTGGCAGGCGTCGCCGGGCAGGAGGGTTATGCGGATGGGGAGGGCGCGGGAGCGCGCTTCTACGATCCCGAGGGGATTGCAGTCGACCTCTCGGGGAACGTCTACGTCGCTGACGCCGTGAACTTTGTAATCCGAAAGATCACGAAATCCGGGATAGTCACCACGTTGGCGGGGACCCATGGAACCTTCGGCTATGCCGACGGCGCCGGAACCGTCGCGGAGTTTTCCTGCCCGACGGGCATCGCCCTGGACCTCGCGGGTAACCTCTACGTCGCAGACAACGGCAATTATGTGATCCGCAAAATCGATCCCGCCGGCAACGCAACCACCATCGCCGGGACCGTGGGTGTTCGGGGCTACAAGGATTCGCCGCATGGACCGGCCAGCGGCGCCCAGTTTGACTTCGGATCCTCGGCCGGGCTTGCGGTGGACAGCTCGGGCAATCTCTTCGTCGCGGATTCCGGAAACAATGCGATCCGGGAGATCACAGCGTCGGGCGCGGTGACCACCCTGGCCACCCTCCCCGATCCGGAATGGGTATCCGTGGATGGAGGCGGCAATGTCTATGCAGCCAACTGGGAGGCCCAAACGATCGTCAAGATCGGGGCCAAGGGTGCGATCATCGTGCTGGCAGGCTCGGCAAGAGGCGCAGGCAGTGCGGACGGATTCGGTGCGGCCGCCCAGTTCGACGACCCCTCCGGCATTGCCGTGGACGGGGCCGGGGACCTGTACATCGCCGACACGGACAATGACACGGTTAGAATCGGGGTTCCCACCGCTGTCGCTGGGGTGCTGCCAGCGATTTCGGCACAGCCGGCAAGTGACCAGCTCATCGTCGGCGATCCGGCGACATTCAGGGTTCTCGCGGGCAGTGCATTTCCGCTTTCGTTTCAATGGCAGGAATCCAAGGATGGCGGAAACTCCTGGGTGAACTTGACGGATGGGAGCGGAATCTCAGGGTCGACCTCCCCGAGCCTGGTCTTGGCTGCCGTAGGTGCGGCCATGGACGGGATTGAATTCCAGGTGGTCGCGACTAATTCGACGGGATCGGTCACAAGCGCGCCCGCGACGCTGACGGTCGATGTGCCGTCGGCGATCACTGCGGAGCCTGTCGGACAGACGGTGCTCCCGGGTGCCGCCGCCATGTTTACGGTTAGCGCCAACGGGAATCCCGCCCCGCTGATTGTCTGGGAAGAGTCCAAGGACGGGGGACAGACCTGGGTCAACCTTCCTTCGGGATCGGACTTCTCCGGAGTGAATGCGGCGACCCTTGTGGTAAACTCGCCCACCGTGGCGATGTCCGGCTACGAATTTGAGGCTACGGCCATCAACATCGCAGGCGATTCCACCAGCAAACCGGCCACGCTCACAGTCGCGCAATTTTCCGGAATTGGCACCCAGTCTGGAAGCGAGACGGTTTTTGCCGGCCGGGGGGTCAGCTTCACGGCGGGAGCCGGTGGCACCCCCGCCCCGACCTATCAATGGCAGGAGTCAACGGACGGGGGTGCGACCTGGACCGCTCTTGCCGATGGCGGCGGCATCACCGGGAGCACAACCGCGGAATTGGATATCCAGGCCGCAACGGAGGCCATGGCGGGCGATCAGTTTCAGGTGGTGGTCGAAAACCTGGCCGGTTCGGCGACGAGCGCTCCGGTGTCCCTGGCGGTCGATCCTGTGCCTGCGGGCGAGTCGGTGGCGTTCGGATTCACCGTGCTGGCCGGGCAAACCGCCCTGGGGAGCGGTGACGGCACAGGCAGCGCCGCGCAGTTCAACCTTCCCCGCGGAGCCGCGATGGATCCCGGCGGCAATCTCTTTGTCGCGGACTCTGAAAACAACACGGTCAGGAAGATCTCGCCGGCCGGCTCCGTCATCACCGTGGCGGGCCTCGCGGGCGCAACCGGGGCCGCGGACGGGACCGCTACTGCTGCCCGCTTCAATCGCCCATCGGACGTCGCCATCGACGACCTCGGCAATGCCTATGTGGCTGACACCGGCAACGAC
>CAZGOX010000414.1:0-2272 GCA_964527955.1 uncultured Opitutaceae bacterium
GAGGCTTCGAACATGCGTGCCTTCCCCATGCGCCTGGTTCTGCTCTGCGGTTGCCTCCTGGGTGCGCAGGCCTTGAATGCCGCGGTGACCGATGCGGACGCCGCAGCTCTGGCGAGGGACGCCCGGGCCGAGACCCTCAGGACGTGGATGGCCTATGTGAAGTACGCTTGGCCCCACGACGAACTTCTCCCCCTGACCATGGGGCACCACGACTGGTACGCGGACTCGCTCAGCATAGCCCCGATCGACGCCTACAGCACGCTGAAGATCATGGGATACGACGAGGAGGCGAAGCGGATCGAGGACTTTGTCGTAAGGGACTTCTCGGTCGACAAGGACGAGTCGGTGAAGGTGTTCGAGGTGAACATCAGGATCCTGGGCGGCCTTCTCTGCATTTACGAATTGACCGGAAACCGGCAGGTGCTGGACAAGGCGAGGAACTTTGCGGACCGGCTCCTGCCCGCATTCAGGAGCCCTACGGGACTTCCCTACTACTTTGTCAACCTAAGGACGGGCGCCACCAAGGGGGGCATCGTGAACGTGGCCGAGGCGGGTTCGTACCTGTTCGAATTTGGAATCCTAAGCTACTACACCGGGAACCCCGTGTACTACCAGACGGCGAAGAACGCGGACCGGAAGCTGTTCTCGATGAGGTCTCCGATCGGGCTCCTCGGCAGGGACATGAATGTGGACACGGGAGAGTGGACGATGACCCAGAGCATGGTCGGGGCGTATGCCGACTCCTACTATGAGTACCTCTACAAGTCATGGCTCCTGTTCCACGACCCCGAGGTCAAGGCGATGTGGGACTCGACGATCGGGGCGATCCAGGCGCACATCGCCGAGCCGAAGGGCGGCCTCCTCTGGTATCCCAAGGTCGACATGAACACGGGCCGGAAGGTGAGTGCCGAGGTCACGCTCTGGGACGCCTTCTTCCCCGGGCTACTGGCGCTTTCCGGCGACCTGGACCGGTCGAGGAGGAGCGACGCCGCGTGGGACCAGGTCTGGGACCGGCACGGGCTCGTCCCCATGGTCTATGACTATGACCGGAACGAGGTCGTCAATCCCTACTACCAGCTGAACCCGGAGGTGATTGAGTCCGCCTTCTATCTCTGGAAGTTCACGGGAGAACCGCGGTATCTGGACCAGGTTGCGAAGTACTACGGCGACATCAAGGAGCGCTGCAGGACGGAGGTCGCCTACAGCCACATCCAGGATGTCCGCACGATGAAGAAGGCGGACGAGATGAGCACTTTCTTCATCGCGGAAACCCTCAAGTACAGCTATCTGTCCTTCAGCAGGGGGAACCCTGTCAACCCGACCGACTACGTGTTCAGCACGGAGGCCCATCCCTTCAGAAAGGCGGACTTCCGCGAGCCGGAAATCATGCACAACCTTGGACTGGAATAAAGCCATGACGAACAACAACGACGAACTCGGGGCGTTCACCGCCCCCGGCGAAGTGCGCCTGGTCCGGCTGCTGCCGGGACCCATCGAGAGGCTATGGGAATACCTGACAAACCCGGAGAAGAGGGCCCTTTGGCTGGCCGGCGGTCCCATGGAAGCCCGCGTCGGCGGCGCGCTGGAATTGAGGTTCCGACACGGGGACCTCACGGGGGAGGAGACGCCGGAGGAGTACAGGGACATGGGCGATTCATGCAGCTTTACCGGCCGCGTGACCCGGTGTGAGCCGCCGCGCCTGCTCAGCTACACCTGGGGTTTCCCGGAGGGCTCGGAGGTCACCTTCGAGCTGACGCCGCAGGGCGGCAAGGTGCTGATGGTGCTCACCCACCGCGGCCTGGGCGGAGAGAAGGATACTGTCCCGGGTGTCGCGGCCGGCTGGCATTCTCACGCTGCGCTCCTCATTGCCAGGCTGGAGGGAGCCAAACCGCCCGGGTTTTGGTCCACGTTCGTCCGGCTGAGGCCGGAATACGCTGAATTGTTCGACCAACAGACGGGCAGCTAGACGGCCTTGCCGGCGTCCTTCCAGTTCCACCACTTCAGGAGCCGGGGCTTGGGATTCGGAGTCGAGGCGTAGTAGACGGCGCAGCGGAACGTGTAGAGCACGCAGGGGTCCATGCGGGTTCCCGCCAGCTTCTCCAGCCGGCGGTAGAGAACCTCCGGATCCTTCCCCTTCAGGTCGGATACACGGCGGATCCCAAGGTCGACAAGGTCCTGGGCGACGCTCGGCCCGATGCCGGGAATCACCTGGAGGTTGCGCAGGACTGCTGAATGGGCGTTCGAAACCGATTGTTTTTTCATGGATGGGGGG
>CAZGOX010000415.1:0-2256 GCA_964527955.1 uncultured Opitutaceae bacterium
GATCCGGCGGGTGGCGATTTCGTCCGGCGCGGGTGTGGTGGCCACTTTGGCGGGAAGATCCGGCGTTGGCAGCGCAGACAGTCCGTCGGGTCCCGGCAGCGCAGCGCGATTCTACAATCCCTATGGCGTGGCAGTCGACATTGCAGGCAACGCCTACGTGGCGGACACATTCAACAGCGCAATCCGCAAGATCACTCCGGGCGGCAGCGTCACGACCCTGGCCGGCAGTCCGGCAGGGCCTGGATTCTTTGATGGAACCGGGAACGGCGCACGGTTCATGTTCCCCCAAGGGGTGGCGGTGGATGGATTGGGCAATGTGTATGTCGCCGACACCGACAATGAAACCGTCAGAAAGATCACCACTGCCGGGGTCGTGACAACGCTGGCGGGAGCCGCACCCGGGAGCGAGGGCCCCCCGCCCTACCCGGGTTACGAGTACGGAAGTGCGGACGGTACCGGCTACCTTGCACGCTTTGAAAGTCCCGAGGCACTGGCTTTGGACCCGGCCGGCAACCTGTACGTGGCCGATACGGCTTCCTGTGCCATACGCAAGGTCACCCCTGCGGGGGTCGTGACCACCCTTGCAGGCAGCTTCGGGCAGCCAGGCAGCGCAGACGGGATCGGAAGCGCGGCTCGTTTCAATCTTCCAACGGGACTCGCCGTCGATGGCGGCGGAAACGTGTACGTGGCTGACTCGGGCAATGATACGATCCGCGAGGTCTCCCCAGCCGGGGCTGTGACGACTCTTGCGGGATCCCCTGGCCTCAGCGGCAACGTCGACGGGATCGGCGCCCTGGCCCTTTTCAGCCTTCCAGTTGGAGTCGCGGTAGACGGCTCCAATAACGTGTTTGTCGCCGACGCCGGAGCCTGCGCGATCCGGATGATATCCGCCGGCAATGTTGTGACGACCCTGGCTGGCAGCCCCTGGCAGGCTGGCAGCAAGGACGGCATCGGCGGCGGCGCGCAGTTCAACAACCCAAGCGCGGTGGCGGTGGATGCCTCGAACCGATTGTACGTGGCCGACACCTCAAGTGACACGATTCGGGTCGGCACCCTCACAGTCTACAGCCCTCCCACAATCACGGTCCAGCCGGCCTCCCAGACCGTGAACTCCGGGTCCGGGGTCGTTTTGTCCGTCTCGGCCTCGAGCAGTCTTCCCAGCACCTACCAGTGGTCCTTCGACGGGAGCCTCATCAGCGGTGCCACGGGACCATCCCTTTGGATTCCCGGCGTGACATCCAGTGGCTCCGGAACCTACACGGTGTCAGTGGCGAACAGCGTGGGCGCCACGCTGAGCACCGGCGCCGTCCTGACGGTGACGCCCGCCTCAGGGTCCTCCATGATCCCGACCCAACCGGCTTCACAAACGATCGGTGTAGGAGGCACGGTGGTCTTTACCGTCTCGACGGGCGGATCAGTGCAGTCCTCCCTTCGGGCCGACAGCAAGGGCCTCTCCGGGAATTCTGTTTCCCTGCCGACCTATCAATGGCAGTTCAATGGCGCAAATCTGGCCGACGGCAACGGCGTCACGGGTTCGACCGGACCCCAGCTGTTGATCCAGGGCGCCTCACCGGCCAACAGCGGCACCTACGATTGCATTGTGACGGTGGGTGGCAACCCCTTCAGGAGCAATGCCGCCGGATTGCAGGTTGAGACGGTGTCCACCCCAGGTTCCTTGAGCAGCATTTCGTCGCGGGCGTTTGTGGGAACGGGCGACAACATTCTCATCGGCGGGTTTTTCATAACGGGCTCGACCTCCGCGACCGTCCTCATCCAGGCGATAGGACCGGCGCTTTCGGCGGCTTCCTACAACGTTTCTGGAACCCTGCAGCACCCAGCCCTTACAATCCACCAGACCCAGGGCGGCCAGGATGTTGTGCTCTACGCGAACACCGGCTGGGGCTCCAACCCGGTGCTCCTTGCGGCCGCGGCCTCGGTTTACGCGCAGCCGGTGCTGGAGCCGGAGTCTGCGGACTCAGAACTGCTGCTTACGCTGCCCCCGGGCGGATACACCGCGGAGGTAACGGGCGCCGACGGTGGAACCGGGGTGGCCCTCTGTGGAATCTACCAGCTGCAGTAAGATCTCGGCGGCGATCTCAAACGGACGCGGAATCAAGGGGCAACCTCAGGTTTGACCCAATGGATCGACCCAATAAGCTTGAGGGCTCTTAACCTTGCAAGAGATTCACGGCATTGAAGCCGGCTTCCCTCCGCACGTTCGCCAGGTGCTTGAAGTTCCAACTGACGAGGTAATCG
>CAZGOX010000416.1:0-2249 GCA_964527955.1 uncultured Opitutaceae bacterium
TTGCCTACCGGCAGAACCCGCTGGCCTGGCCGGATAACTGGAACATCCCGGAATCGGGCAACGGCATTCCGGATTTGCTCGACGAGGTGAAATGGGAGCTGGACTGGCTGCTGCGGATGCAAAACCCCAACGGGTCGGTGCTGAGCAAGGTGGGGGTCAATCAATTCCAGGGAGCTTCACCGCCCAGCTCCGAAACGGCGCAAAGCTTTTACGGTGCGGAGAGCACCACCGCCACCCTGAGCGCGGCCGGGAACTTTGCCCAGGCGGTACGCATCTACCAGTCGGTCGGCATGACGGCCTATGCCAACACACTGAGCAACGCTGCTGTCGCCGCCTACAACTGGGCGGTGGCCAATCCGTCGGTGTTGTTCACCAACACCGGGTTTCTGAGTGCCGACCCTGAGGACATCACCCAGCGAACCAATCTGCAGGTCCGGGCGGCGGTGTTTCTTTACGAAATGACCGGCCAGTCGACTTACCGTTCCTACGTGGAAGCCAACTATACGACGCTCCGGGCGATCTCCGGTTATTGGTGGAATTACTATGACATGCCCGTGGAAGATGCGGTGCTCTATTACACAACATTGCCCGGCGTCACCCCCTCGGTCGCATCGACCATCCGCAGTCGCAAACAGGGTACCATCAGCGGCAGCGATTATTTCGGGGCGTGGACGTCTGGCAAGGACGCGTATCAAGCGTATGTTCCCGACAGCGATTATACCTGGGGCAGCAACCAGCAAAAAGGTCATATGGGGATATTGCACGATGAACAGGTCACCTACGGACTGGACACCGCCCAGGCGTCGGGCTATCGCGCCGCTGCGGCCGGCTATGTGCACTACATGCACGGCGTCAACCCGCTCACGATGGTGTACCTGTCAAACATGTACGGGCATGGGGCGACGAATTGTGCCAATGAAATCTATCACAGCTGGTTTGGCGACGGCACCATCTACGACGATGCATTGACTTCCCCCAACGGACCGGCTCCCGGGTATGTCCCCGGCGGAGCCAACCCGGGTTTCGTCCAGGATTCCGGCTACACCGGCCCGCGGCTGGCGCCGCCCTTGGACCAGCCGGTTCAGAAATCCTACAAGGATTGGAACACCGCCTGGCCGGAAGATTCCTGGCAGATTACCGAGCCGGGAATCTATTACCAGGCTGCCTATGTGTACCTGCTGTCCCGCTTCATCCAGCCGTTAACTTACCAGGGGTGGGCGGCGGGCCACGGGTTGACCGGCGCGGCGACAAACTTTCTGGCGGATCCGGACAACGACGGCGTGGTCAACCTGATGGAATACGCCTTCAACCTGTCGCCGGAAGTGGCCGATAAATCCTCGCTGCCGCAATTCCATTTGCAGACGCAAACCGTGAATGGTCAGTCAGGCACGTACCTCACTGTCCAGTTTCCGCGACAACTGGGTTCGACCAACCTCACCTATATCCTTCAAGGCTCGTCGAATCTCGTTTCCTGGACGAACGTGTTCACGGTGACCGGCACGAATATCCCCAGCGGCCCGGGGTTCATTTCGGAATCCGGCACCGGGTATCTGCGACAGGACACCGCCTGTGACATCGTCTCCATTCAGCAAGCAACCGGCGCCCGTTTCGTTCGCTTCAAGCTGGTCTGGAACTGAGCACGGCATCCGCACCTGAGTTTTAATTCTCCGGTATCCCGGGTCCGGGGGACGGTGCTGGGGCATTGGTGGACGCGGCGGGCTTCACCGCCGGCACGGTGTCGGCTCCAGCGAGTTCATCCGGCAGGATGGTGATGGCAATGCGGCGGTTTCGGGCCCTTCCCTCGGCGGTTGCATTGTCGGCGAGGGGGCGATATTCGCCGTAACCGACCGCCCCGACCCGGCGCGGGTCCACGCCCGCCTTTTCGGTGAGAAAATGCACGGCCGCCAGGGCGCGGGCGGTGGAAAGTTCCCAGTTGCTGGCAAACCGGCTGCGGGCTTCGGGCCGGATGGGAATGTTGTCTGTGTGGCCGATGACGTGAATCTTCAGCTGGGGATGTTCGACGAGCAGGGCGGCAATCTTGCGCATCACGGATTCGCCGGCGGGTTTCAAGATCGCCTCGCCGGAATCAAACATGACGCGATCGAGGATGTTCACGGTGAGCTTGCCTTGCAGGTTGGAGATGGTGACGTCCTTGGATTCCAGGTCGGTGCGCATCTCATTTTCGAGCCCTTTGGCCATCTGGGCGGCGGTGTCCTTTTCCTGTTCCAGGTCGGCGACCTTGGCTTGCA
>CAZGOX010000417.1:0-2242 GCA_964527955.1 uncultured Opitutaceae bacterium
ACGGCGGATATCCTTGAGCTGACCATAGGAGCCGACCGGGTCGGTGGACTGGTCGTAGTAGTCGTAGTAGGTGGTGAGCGCGGCGCCATCGGGGTCAGCCGTCTCACTGACGACATCCTCCAGGCCATATGACATTTCCTGAAAGACCCGGACGAGCTTGGCAGCCGTGCCATTGGCGTCCGCCGTCGTGATGGTCTCGGTGCGCTGCCCGCTCACAATTGCAGTCGAGGTCGATGTGATGGTGCGTCCGCCGCTGGCCTCGGTCACGGTCCAGCTCGAACTGGATTCGAACAAGGTCCATGTGGCGCTATCCGAACCCGACTCGGTGATGACGAGGCTGCCGCCGCTATTGGTAAAGTTGTAGGAGATGAACGGAGCACCGCTGAAGACGTAGAACCCGCCCGATTCGCCGGTCACCGCGGTGGGATCGTAGAAATCCATGGTGTAGTTGTTGGCGCTGCCGCTGATGTTAACGAATGTCTGCGGCGCGAGCACCTGGACCAGGTTGCCGCTGCCATCGGTGCGGGAATTCACGTTGCCAACTGAGGCGAGGACCAGCGAAGCGGGATCGAAACCGGCGGAGAGCGAGCCATCGCGCAGTTGGATGAATCCGGCTGGATGCCCGTCGAGATCCAAGCCCAGGCCGACCGACCACATGAAGTCGCCAAGACGGGGGCGGCTGGCCTGACCGGGCTTGAGGCTGAGGGAGCCGTCCATCGGGAGGACCGTGATAAACGCATAGGCGTGGTCGGTGACGCCGACGACAGGCGCCATGAGAAACGTAGTCCGGGGCCGGCCATCGACGTAGACCTGGTAGCCGGCGGGCACAACGATCTGCACCTCGGTTTCGACCCAGGTCGAAGAGGACTCGGCCAGGTGCAGGATATAAGTTACCCCCGGGGTGATGCCGCAGCCGAGCGGCCCCGGCCGTGTCCAGGTAGAGGTGCCACCGCCGCTGATGTTGCGCGGATAAATCACCCCGGGGATCGGGTTCGTTCCCACCTCGTAGAACTCGAAGTAGTTGGCGTTGCTGGACAGCAGCGCCAGGTTCACCGAGATGAGCTCCTGCGCGTGCTGGCGCGGCTTCACCTGGGCAAACAGCGGGGCGGCGAGGAGAGTGACACCGAGGGCGACGATGCTAAGACGTAGGCGTTTCATGGGGAAGTTGGTTGAAGCGGAGAAGATGAAGCGCGATCAAGGCAGTGGGGTGAGGACCTCAAAGGTGCCGCTGCTGGAGCTGGCGGGGGTCGTGGCGAAGAGCCCGATCGAGGCGGACGAGATGTTGCCCGCCAGGTCGACGGCCTTGACCGTGTAGGTGTAGCTGCTGCCGGCGGACACGCCGGTGTCCGTGTAGTTAAGCACCGTGAGGAGCGAGGTGTTCAGCTTCACCCCGTTGCGGTAGATGTTGTAGCCCGCGACGCCGTGGGTGCCGGAGCCGGTGTCGGTCGCGGTGCTCCAGATGATGGTGACCGACCCGGGCGTGGTGGACTTGAATTGCGGTGAGGCCGGCGAGGTCGGCGGCGTGATGTCGGCGTTGTTCGGATCGGTCCCGAGGAAATACTCCTCGATGTTCGTCAGGCCGTCGCCGTCCAAGTCGCTGTTCCGGTCATCGATCGTCGTATTGAGTCCGTGGGCCGTCTCCCAGGCGTCGTCCATGCCGTCGTGGTCGGCATCGGTGAACAGGGGATTGATCGTCGAGGCGGTGAACGTGTCAAAGTAGGCCGCCGCAGTCGCATGTCCCCACCAATTTAGGTCGGTGAAGGTAGTGGCCGTGTTCAGAACCATGCCGCAGTCGTACTCAGCCATGACTCCATTCACGTAAAGATCCCACTTGTGGGCGGAATAATCATGGCGAACCGTCAGTCGGATCCATTGTGTGCTCTGGCCCGAGCCATTGATGGCAAAGCGAACGCCAGTGTCGGTCCACGTCCCAGTGCCCGTACCGTTGCCATCGAAGGCGTAGACCGCGCCCTGGCCGGAGACGGTCACAAAACCAATGCGGGAGGAACCGTAGTCCAGAATCGAAGAATCTGCGACCGCGGCGGCCGCCACGGGTCGGGCATCGACATCGATGAAGGCCCAGCTCTGGGTCTCGGTGAAATATTTCCTGACATCCGCAACCTGGGTGGCCGGAGTCAGTTTGACGCCGTTGCTGCCCGCTTGCGCCTGATCGGTGGAGACGCTCGCCGTGCCCAATGGCACCACCCAACCCTGCTGGGGATGCAAGTTCGAAACCGTGAAG
>CAZGOX010000418.1:0-2228 GCA_964527955.1 uncultured Opitutaceae bacterium
GGCTTGCGTCGCGCCCACCCGCAGGTGCAGCGCCGGCACGCCCGCGGAGTGCGCGTCCGCCAGCAGACGGGAGAGGTCCTCGTCCTCCCGTGTCGCCGCCGCGATGATAAACCGAATCCCGCGCAAATCGCCGAGGGAGTCCGGGGCCAAGACTTGCAGCCGGACGCCCGAGAGGGCGAGCTGGCCTGCGATCATGTCCGCGGCCGGCCGAGATGCGCAAAGGGCGACGTCGGCTTGCGCCAATCGATCCATGGCCTGGCTCCGATTCTCATTATTTCGAGTCACGTCGGCGAACCGTCCTAGGAACGCATCCAAGTCTAGAAACCGCTCCTGGGGCGGAGGAGGCATTCCATTCTCCAGCAAGCCGCAGCTAAAAAGCAGAGTGATGACGTTCTTGATGGTTTCGAAGGAGGCATAAGGCACTGCATGGGCTATTTCTTCCCAAGTTTTCGTGCCGTCGAGTTGCTCAAGAACCGCGGGCAGCAAAGTCCGGGAAGAGGCTCCGGTCAGAATCTGCGTAGTCTTGCCCCCCTCAAACAAGAGGCCGGCGGCGCCGAAGGGCAGGACAACAATCTCTGGCGGCAGCCTGGGTTTCTTGGGAGGCAGGATTTCCGGATCTGCCAGAAGTCTGGAGCCGACGAAGTCCGCCGCCATTGGAATCGGGCCGACCTTCATGACAAAAGGCCCTCCACCGCGGGCACTAGGCGGTCCACGAATCGTTCGCCATCCTTCCTCCGAACCCGCGGCCCGCACCGCCCGCAATTGTGCACGGCAATGACGCGAGTATCGAGCAAGCCCGCGTCAAATAGGTTGAATTCGATGAGCCGACCGGCATGGTCGGGACCCATCGAGGCCGCGGCGATCAGGGCGGACGCCGCAATCCAAGCCATCGGCGCCATGAAACCGGCGACGCCGAGTGTCGGATCGCGTTCATAGGCCCGTTGGATGCAGAGATGGCGCTCCGGAGAACGGTGGTGCGAAAGATACCTTCGCCGAAAGCAACTGAAGCAGGGTCCGGAGCCGGGGATAACGAGTGGCCCGCAGACCAGGCGATCCTCGCTGGGATAAATGCCACACCAGGCAACGCCGGCGGCGAAGCATGCTTGGTCGATCTCGTCCAGCTCGCGATCGCAACATCTCCACGATGCGACGGCGGCAAACTCCACCGTTTCCAGATGCCGGCGAAGATCAGGCAATGCGGCGCGCAGCGGGATCCGACGCACCGCGGTCATTTGCTCGACCGCCTGGCCGACGGCCTCCCCGAATCGACCCTCTGTCAGCACGAGAATTGCCTTCATGCGAAGGGTTGAGGGGCGGGGTTGATCCCCTCTTCGGTAAGAACTCCCCGACCGGCTCGTTCAGCATATTGATAAATGCGAGGATGTCCGAGGTATCGGGCCCGATGAACGGAGCTCATCGGCACAAGTTGCGGGATCACGACCCGGGTCACCCATAGGCCGGCGTCCCGAACCTCGTCAGTCGTGAGATCGATCGCGAATGCATCCATTCCGAGGCGGGAGAGCCGCGCCAGCAGCATCTTAAGGCGACCCGGGTCGTCCGACGGCGCTTCGATGCGCATGTCCGAAAGCATACGGCGATTGGGAGTCTCGAGGAGAAACCTAAACGCTTCTCTCGCCGCCGGGCGCCCCATTTCGGCCGCGCCATCATAGAGGCTCGAAAAGTCCGCCACCTTCTCCGGCGGCCGATAGGAGCCTTGGAAGACCGTGCGCGACGCGGCCGCTTCACGGATGGTCTTGGCGCAAGCTGCTCCCGGGTCGAAGTCCGTGGCACAGCTTACGAATTGCGACAGACTCTCGTGACCTTTGACCAATTGCAAAGCGTACACCGTCGGCACTCCCAGATCCGTTGTCGCATCGAAAAACTTCTGCTGAATCATGCTCCGACCGAGCCGGTCCAAAAAGGGTGTCAAGCCCTCCGGCGGCGGATCGTCGATCTCAATTTCGGGCAGCGGGAGCCGGCAAAGCCAGGTTAGAGCGATCGCGTCGCGCTCAATCGACTCACAGATTGCGGCGACCAATGCCTTGGCCAGGCTGGTGTGGGCGGCCACCCCGGTGGTGATTGACTGCCAAAAGTTTTCGCCGCGCCGTGAGTCGAGGTACAGGTGGGTCATCACCGCCGGCACAAAGACCTCGCGGCGCCGAATCAATGAATAGGCGCGGGTCCACCGGATCGGGATGGAAGGATCGGCAGGCAGGAAGGGACAGGCC
>CAZGOX010000419.1:0-2211 GCA_964527955.1 uncultured Opitutaceae bacterium
CAGGCCCCAACCGGGGCCGGTGGCCGGGTCGCGTCCGCGCCGCCGGCGCGGCGCGCCCCGACCCGGCCCCCCTGGGCTTCTCCTCCCATATCTGAAACTTTTGGGCCATCGGCAGGCCTCCCGACCGCCCCACAACTTGACAACTATCAGCGCGACCCCTTGGGTCGGCCCCGGTTTTGACCCAATCCCACTGCCCGTCAAATCGCAGCAACCCTAACCTGACCCCTTCGGATTGACCTTAATTACTCCCAAATGGACAACAGCACCAAGACAATCGGAGTGCATACAACGAGTGCTAACAGCCCAAGAAGTCTATTGCGAGGCAATCGGTTATACCGACTCGTAATATCCTCGTAGGACTGCAGGTCCTTTGTCCTTCGGATAATTATATTCATCGACATAGAACACAGAATTAGCGCCACAATTACGACAACATCGCCAACAAGTCGGGTCCTGCCAAGAAGATCTCGAAATGGAATTCCGGACGGCAGCATCGCCAACTCAACCCCGAGAGCGATAGAAAACATCATCCAGAGTGTACACATGTGCCTGGCGTATTCTGCCGCGCCGTCATAACCTCGCTTCGGATCGAGTTTTCTGGCAAACTGGTATGCCATGGCATAAAAGTCTTTGAATATGCTAATCATACTGAGTAACTATGGCCCGCCCTGAGGCGTCGGAGAGACTGGCTGTAAATGGGTAATATCGTAGTAAGTCGTGCCAGACCGATCCAAGGGGTCACACTGGAATGGCGCTAAGTTAAGGGGGTAAGTCGTCATTTCCAAGCCCGTGAAGCCGAGACGCTCATTTGTCGCCGCGGCCGGGTGAGGAGTTGATAGTTTTTTGGTCGGCGTTTCCTGGCTCGTGGTTCGCTGCGGTTGGGGCGATCAGGCACCTGATCGGCGGCGATGATTCGCAGCAGCTCTTGCCGGGCCGCCTTCGCAGCGAAGATCGCCGGTGCGAACAAGGGTGTCCACTGTCGCAGCGTGTCGACCGTGCCCTTGAAGCTGAGGCGATCGAGCGGCACGTCGTAGCTCCAGGCTGCCTCGAGCATGAGAGCCCTGATCAGATTATAGCCAAAGACCTGCATCCAGATCTCCTTCTCGACCAGGTCAGGTGAGCAGCAGCGCAGGATGTCCATCCCCAAGGTCGTCTTGATATCGCGGAAGAACAGTTCCACGGCCCAACGCCGCCGGTAGAGTGCCGCGATCGCCTCATCGGGATAGGCCGCCTCGTCGAGAAGTGTGGTGACGAGCACGACCTCGTGAGTGCGAAAACCGGGTACGGAGACTCTGAAACGAACCAGCCGCACCGCCAGTATGTCCGGAAGTTCCTTCCATAGACTCTGCGTCCAGGTGTCCTTGCGCTGCGGCTTCTTCCACTCCATCCGGCTACCCTTGACCTGCCGGGCCTGGTGCAGGCGCATCACTACATCGACACCCTTTCGCTGCAGCAACGCCATGAATCCCCACCCGGAAAACCCCCGGTCGGTCAACACCACCTCCCCGGGTTGCATCCAGGCGATCAGCTGTCGAGCCAGCGGAATCTCATGGGTTCGCCAGGTATCAATCGCGAAGCGCACCAGCCGGCCCGTCGCCAAACAAAACAAGCCCACCAGCTGGGCGGCTGGAAACCCACAGCCACGTTTTTGCCCGCCGGGGTACGGCCACTTCTTCCGGTTCTCGATCGTGTCCGGCATCGTCAGCCCGCAGCCATCGATCACCTTCACGGAGCGGCCACACCAGGCCTCGCCGCTATGCTGTTCAAACCAATGCCCCAGTTCCTCGTGAGCTTCCTCGAGGGTGCCCACCGCCAGGCGCTCTCGCGCCTGGCAGTAAGCACTCGTGTTCTCGTCCGGAACCGCGCGATGGCCAGCCGCGGCCCACGCCTGGACCCGACGCACCGCCTCCCGGCAGGCACTTCCCCGATTGAGCACCTGCCCGAGAAACGCGATGAATGTTATCCACGGGGTGTAGACGCGCCGCCGCTGCTTCGCCTCGGGCACGAAGATCTCCGCGGGAATGAATCGTCCCACGAGCGCGGCAAGACCATCCAGACTGTTGGCCTGCCTCTTCAGTTTTTGGGCCTGCGGCCGGCTGCCGCTCAGCAAATGAGAAAACCCGGGCAAATATAACGCATTGCCTGACATGGCGTTAGAATACCAAACGCCATTTTCATATCAAGCTCATTATCAACTTTTTATGGAAATCG
>CAZGOX010000420.1:0-2197 GCA_964527955.1 uncultured Opitutaceae bacterium
CTGTTGCGCTCGGCGGAAGCACGCACCAAAGACCAATTGCGGGCCGCCATCGGTAAGGCCCTGGCCCAAGTGACAGCCAAGGACGCCCTCGACTGCTTTGCCTCTTGCGGCTACAGCTTTTGTCGAACCGCTCCAGGGATTTTCCAGATGATGATGAGAGCCGCTTTTTATTCGCAAGGCTCTGTGGTTTAACTCATTGCGAGGTTTACTTCTCTGTTCGATTATACGAACGGCGGTTCGTATAATCAACGTTAGGGGCTATCGCACGTATGCAACAGACCAGAACCAGATTCCAAGCATCGAGCGTTGCTGGTGTGATCGCACTTGCATTTCTTGGGGCCTTGTTCTGCACGTCCCTGGCTGCGAATGCTGTGTGGCTTTATATTATCTACAGTGGTATCGCGGTTTCTTCGGCAGTGGCGATTTTGTCGTTGGAGAGTGGATCGCCGCAGAGATTCCAGGGCATCATCTACCGGATTGTGGCTGGTGATTATTGTTGTGGTTTTGTTTCTATTCCTTGGCATTATTTTACCGTGCTTATGAGCAGGCACGCGCCTGACAAATCGCTGCAAGCAACGCGGGATGGCGTCTCCGGTTTCGCTTCGCGGTTCACCGCTTTTGGTCCCGCGTGCCTGAGCTCTGGACGTTCGGCAGATTCGACTATCAACGCACGTGTGATCCGGTCTTGTCTGCGATATACGGTCCTGTTCGTTGCCTTGGCGACCTCCACCATCAAGGCGGATCCTGAAGAGAATCTGGCAGAGGCACGCGGGGCGTCCGTGACAGTTACGTACGTGGCGAACATGGGTCTCTTGATTGTGGGTCCGGAGGCGAAGGTGCTGGTCGATTCAATGTTTACCGAGAGTTACGGTGTTTTTCAGGTTCCCTCGGCGGAGGCGCTTCAACGGCTGCAAGAGGCCAGGGCCCCATTCGACAAAGTTACGTGCGCATTGGCCACACATGACGACGGCGACCATTTCACAGCTAGTATTGTGCTCGATCACCTCCTCCATGATCCTTCCTGCTCGTTTGCCGCTCCTGCCGAGGCAATCGCGCTAATGGAGCCACTGCCACGGTATGCCGATGTTAAGCGGAGAATCCATGCCGTGCCGCCGTCCGGCGCCTCGACGGATTTGAAACTGGGCAACCTGATCGTACGCGCCGTGCCGCTCGAGCACATGGAGCGACCGCCTTCGATGCCGCGAATCCCATACAACTTGGGTTACGTCTTTTCGATCGGCGGTATCCGCTTCTTGCACGCAGGTGACATGGGGGCGCACAATCTTGAAGCCATTCAGCGCTGCGATCTGCGGAGCGGGGAGATCGACGTTCTTATCGTCAATTGGTACTTATTTCGAGAGCGGTCCGTGGAGTCCGCCCGGGCGATAATCGGCTATCTGAGACCGAGGTTGATTCTTCTAACACACCTTACACCAGGGCGCCACCGCGAAGAAGCGAATCAGGCCGCCAAGGTTTCTGGACTTCCGCCAATCGTTCCTCTCGAAACGCCGATGCAGACATATATAATCCAGCGAGAGGGATCGGGGCTCAGAGTTAGCGTCAGCAAGCCACCGCTACGACCGGAAAGTTCAAATGTTGCGCCGAACAAGGCGTAGGACCCAACGGCCTCGGCTGTCACGCCCGCTCCTTTCTCGTTTGGCCACGAGCAGATCCGAGACATAGGTCCAACTGCCCATCCCCAACTGGTCGCCAATCCATTTCAGGCTCATCGTCGTCTCCTTCCGTATCCGTGCAAGTGTCGGCCCTGACTTTCTAATCTCTCCTCTTTCTTCCTCGCTCCGGGCGGCTTCAAAACGTCAAACGCTCATGCAAAATCACGTCGGTTCAAAACGCGCCCATCCCGCAAATCCTGTCCATCCCGTCAAAAGTGTTTTCGCGCCCCTGCGCCTCCGTGATTGAACCCGTCTTGACCTCAGCGAACCCCTTCGTTCCCTTCGTTAACTTCTGTCAAGAAATTCCCGTGTTATCTGTGACAATCTGTGTTCATCTGTGGCTGCTTGCCTTGCCCTCGGGCCCTTTGTGTCCCGATGTCTCCATGCAGGTGTCGGTTCTGAACGGCGCACGGCTGCGGCTTACGCCGCCTCCGCCGTGGCCCGATGCAGTCGGTCCAGCCGACGACGAACAATGTCAAACAGATCGGCCGGACGATACGGTTTGGCCAGGAAATTCTCCTCGT
>CAZGOX010000421.1:0-2129 GCA_964527955.1 uncultured Opitutaceae bacterium
CTGAGCTAAGCGTCCGATTTGTGGGAATTACCCTGCTGACAGGGTCGAAACGTGTACCCGCAGAGGCGGGGGGTAATCAACGAGATTCTTGGGTCCTCGCCTGGTAGACCCTGGCCACCTCGCTGAAGACCTGGCCGACGGTGATCGTCTTCATGCAGACATTATCCCTGCAGGCGGTCTGGCGGTTGTTCAAGGCGTTGATGCACGGGCTGCAGGCAATCCCGGCCCAGAGCACATGGTTCCTGGGCCCGCGGGCCGCAAAGAGAAGGGGCGTCTCCGGGCCGAACAGGACCACGGTGTCGATGTCGGTGAGGGCGGCAAAGTGGGCCGGCCCGCTGTCGTTGGTCACCAGGACTTCCGCCAGCCCATACAGCACGAGGAGCTGGCGGAGCGTCGTCCGCCCGACCAGGCTGAGGCACCGCTTCGAATTCACGGCATTGACGAGCCGCCCGATGCCGGGCGCCTCATCGGGCGAGCCTGTGAATCCAATGAACACCTCCGGAAAATTCGAGAGCAGGCGTCCGGCCAGGGAGACGTAGTTCTCGCCTTCCCACTTTCGCAGGGGGAGCAGGTCCCCCGCATTGGCATTCAGCACGATGAGCCGGCCTTTCTCCGGCATGCCAAGGCCTTTCAGCATCCGAACCAGCTCCTCGCGCTCCCCGGGTTCAGGTTGGAATTGGGGCAATGGCATGGACTGCGGCGGTACGATGGGAAGCGTCGGGAGCTTTGCCGGATCCGCATTGAGCGCCAGCACCAGGCACATGAAGGCGCTGCTGGTGTGCAGGTGCGGGTTATAGAGGACCCGGTGGGTCAACAGATCGCCGCGGCAGGGACCCTCGCCGTGGTAGGCGTGAAATCCCACCCGACAGCGGGCCCCGCTGAGGTAGGTTATGGCCGCCGAGAATCTTGAGAAGAACTCCAGGTCTATGCAGGCGTCCATCCCGTTGCGGCGAATCTCCCGGAGCCTGCGAAGACAGCTCCATGCCATGGCCCATGCGGAACCGGTCTCGATGGTCATCACGTTCTCCGGTGGAATCAGTCCGAGCACATCGACGATGAAACGGTTTTCCTCGAATACCAGAAAATGGACCCTGGACCGGCCGACCCGGGCGACCGCGGCCCGAACGGCGTCGCAGGCCAGGACCGTGGAACCCTGCTCGGAGAGCTTGAGAAAGAGTATGCCCTGTCTCGACTCTGCGTCTCCCCGGCGGTGGAAAAGGTCCCCCACCCTGCGCACAACCGTCAGCAGGAGGCAGACAGGCACGCCCAGGTACCGGTCTATCCATTGCAGGGTCCGCGCCTTGGAGCTGAAGCGTCTCGACTCGATTGCAAACATGGGGGCCTTATCGGCGTGGGTCTGGGGCGCGGGCTCCCTCGAGGCGATCCGCCTCAGAGAACTGGACCGCAGCATCGCGTGCGCGTCCGGCCGCGGCAAGAACGTTGCCGAGGTTTCGATGCACCTCGGGGTTCCGCGGATTCAGGAGCAGCGCCTCGTCGTAATGGGCGATCGCCTCGTTCCACCGGCGATCGCCCGCCAGGTCGTTGGCCAGCCTGAAATGGGCGTCGCCATAGAACGGGTCGAGCTGGACGGCCTTCAGGTACTGGTCGCGGGCCTCGGTTCGTCGTCCGGCCTCGTCGAGCGCGACCCCGAAGTTGTACTGGGCGCGGGCGCTGTCCGGGCGCTTCTGCGCGGTGTCGCCCCACAAGCTGACCTGTGTCTTGTAGACCTGGTTTCGATGAAACGTCGTGAAGCCGAGGCCGGCGGCCAGGACGACTACGATGATGAGGAAGGGGTCAGGTTGCAAAAGTTGACCTCCGCGGCGGAGGTCAACTTTTGCAACCTGACCCCTTATCGCCCAAACGGCCAGCGCGATCACCGCCGCAAGCGGCAGGTACATGCGGTGCTCGGCCATGGTCTGGCTCGCGAGCGGCACGATGCTGGAACTCGGCGCCAGGATCAGGAAGAACCAGGCTCCGACAAATCCCAGCACGGGCCGGAGCCGGAGCGCCACGACAGTCCCGGCCACAAGAAGGAGGAGAATGGCCGCCTGGGGCGCCACCTGGCCCGCGCCGGCCACCACGTCGGACCCGTAGTCAAAGACCAAGGGATGTGGCCAGAGGGCAAGGGC
>CAZGOX010000422.1:0-2128 GCA_964527955.1 uncultured Opitutaceae bacterium
TTTCCCAAGCCTCGAAATCCGGTGTCTGTCGCGCGGCCAAGGCGGTGGCCAGACGCCGTACTTCAGCGGTTTGTTCCAGTTCCACCAGGAGTTTTTTTTGCACCAGATCGGCCACCGCCAAATCACTGAGTTGCTCGCCCACCCGTATCAGTTGGTCCACAACCCCTTCAAATTGGCGCAGGGCTTGAATCTGTTGGCGATAGAGCGGAACCAGTTGGGGATCGCTCAACCGCAAGGAAACGGTCTTGGCGCCCTCAATTACGCCGTCGAGGAGGGCGCCAAAGCCGAGCGGGTAACGGTGGCCGCCGTCTGCGGGAAACTGGGGATGAGTCGGCAGAACTATTATGCTGGGCGCAAAAGGCGGCAGCGGAAAAAAGTGGATGGCGACTTGGTGGCAGATTTGGTGCGCAAGGAGCGCCAAGTGCATCCGCGGATCGGGGGGCGCAAGCTCTACATCAGGCTGCAACCAGCGCTGCAGGAGGCGGGCATAGAAATGGGTCGTGACCAATTGTTTAAGGAATTGCGCGAGCGCGATTTGTTGGTGCCTCGGCTGCCGCGGCAATGGCCACAGACGACGCGTTACAACCTGAGTCTGCCGGTATTTCACAATGAGATCAAGGACCTGAAGGCCACTCGGGCCAATGAAGTATGGGTGGGGGATTTGACCTATGTGAGAACCGATGAGGGCTTTCTGTTTGTCTCCCTGCTCACCGACCAGGTGTCGCGCAAGATCGTGGGTCATCATGCCGACGACACCCTGGAAACGCAGGGGCCGATGCGAGCCTTGGACCTCGCGCTAGCGGACCTGCCGGAGGGCAAGAAACCCATCCATCATACGGATCGGGGCTGCCAATATGCGAGTCACGAATACGTGGCGCGGTTGCAGGCGAATGGTCTTACAATTAGCATGACCGAAACGAATCATTGTGCTGAAAACGCAATGGCAGAACGCGTCAACGGAATCTTGAAGCAGGAGTATGGAATCGGGTATGGATTCAAGACCAAGGCGCAGGCGAGAAAAGCCGTGAAGGAGGCCATCTATTTGTACAATAACTTCCGTTTGCATACGGCCCTAAACTACCAGGTGCCCGAGGAGGTTCACCAACGCGGGACCATCGAGAAAAACTAAAAAGCGACAAAGCCGCCAAGCGATGGGGAGATTTCGTGCCACAGTACCCCTTCGGGTCCACTACGGCTTGGGCACTGGCGTGCCCAAGCCTTCGTTCCCCCGAAGGGGTACTGCTCACCTCCAGTGGGGCAGTAGCGGCAGGGGAAGAGGACCCCGACTAAGCAAAAGAAATAGATCAAAGAAAAAGTGACAAATTTAAACTCGGACTTGACCTCCGGCTGTAGATTGACAGAAATGAGACGAAAAAACAGTGTCCGGCGAGCGGCAATCAGCTACAGTGAATCCTTCAAAATGACGGTGGTAAAGGAGTTGGAGGAGGGGGAAATGCCTTTTGAAGAACTCCGACGCAAGTACGGGATTAAAAGTACGGCCACCCTTCCCCGTTGGGCTCGCAAGTACGGGCAGGGCGATATAGGAAAAATGATACGTGTGGAAAAACCTAAAGAAATCAATGAGCGTGAACAAATGAAGCAGCGGATCAAGGCTCTGGAAACGGCTTTGGCCGACGCGCACCTGGACTTGGCGATTGAGCGGGCGACGACGCGAGTGGCCTGCGAACGGGCGGGGATTACGGATGTGGCGGAATTTAAAAAAAAAGCGGTTGGGAAGTAGCCCATTACGCCGTCCAAGAGGGCGCCAAAGCCGAGCGGGTAACGGTGGCCGCCGTCTGCGGGAAGCTGGGGATGAGCCGGCAGAATTATTATGCTGGGCGCAAACGGCGGCAGCGGAAAAAAGTGGGCGGCGACCTGGTGGCCGATTTGGTGCGCAAGGAGCGCCAAGTGCATCCGCGGATCGGGGGACGCAAGCTCTACATCAGGCTGCAACCGGCGCTGCAGGAGGCGGGCATAGAAATGGGGCGGGACCAACTGTTTAAGGAACTACGCGAGCGCGATTTGCTGGTGCCACGCCTGCCTCGGCAATGGCCCCAGACGACGCGTTACAATCTGAGTCTGCCGGTATTTCACAATGAGATCAAGGACCTGAAGGCCACTCGGGCCA
>CAZGOX010000423.1:0-2110 GCA_964527955.1 uncultured Opitutaceae bacterium
GCACCGCGAAGATCATCAACATCGCCTCGATGCTCTCCTTCCAGGGCGGCATCCGGGTGCCTTCCTACACGGCGTCGAAGAGCGCCGTGCAGGGGCTCACACGCCTCATCGCCAGCGAAATGGGCGGCAAGGGCATCAACTGCAACGCCATCGCCCCCGGCTACATGGCGACCGACAACACCGCCCCGCTCCGTGCCGATGCCGAGCGCAGCGCCTCGATTCTCGCCCGGATTCCCGCCGGCCGCTGGGGCACGCCCGACGATCTCAAGGGGGCGGTGGTCTTTCTCGCGTCCCCGGCTTCCGACTACGTCAATGGTTACACCATCGCGGTTGACGGGGGATGGCTCGCGCGCTGAGCGCCCTTTCGTATCCAGTGACTTCAACTCGTACGCGACAATGACCCCATCCTTTTCACTCCGCGGCAGGTGGTCGCTCGTCACCGGCGCGAGCCGTGGTGTCGGATCCCATGTGAGCGAGGGCCTCGGCCGGCTGGGCTCGAATGTCGTGCTGCACAGCCGCGAGCTGTCGCACACGAGGGCATTGGCCGCCAAGATAGGGGCGCTAGGCGTGAAGGTGGTCACGGTCTCCGGTGAGCTCTCCGACCAGGCGCAGGTCGATGCCATGCTGGACGCCGCGCTCAAGCAGGCGGGCCCGATTGACATCCTGTACAACAACGCCGCCATCATGACCCCTTGGCGGGGAGATCCGTGGGATTTCCCTGCGGAGGATTTCCGGAGAAGTTTTGAGGTCAACGTCATCAGCCTCGCCCGGATCTGTTACCGGCTCGTGCCGGGCATGCTCGCCCGCAAATGGGGCCGTGTCATCAACGTGACCTCGGGCATCATGAACGAACCCAATTTGACCCCCTACGCGGTTTCCAAGGCCGCCGTCGACAAATTTGTGCGGGATTTTGCCCCCCAGCTTTCCGGCACGGGCGTGCAGATGAATCTGCTCGATCCCGGATGGCTGCGGACCGATCTGGGTGGGCCCAAGGCGCCCAACGACCCATCCTCGGTTATTCCGGGCGCCCTTGTGCCTGCGTTGCTCGACGATGGCGAAAGCGGCCGCTTTTTCCGCGCCCAGGACTATGCCGGCTTGAGCCTTGCGCAGGCCGTGGAGAAGGCCCGTCTCAAGGCATAGAACTGCGCCTGCTCCGCCAACTCCAATCCGCTTGGGGAAGATCGTGCGGTTTCCCCTCGCTTTGATTGAATCTCTTGTCGGCGGTTTGCGTCGGACAGGATGTCAAAGCCGCTTTGGTGCTTGGCTGTAAAAAGGGGGCGGCCAGCGGGACTCGAAGCCGCAACCGCAAGGTCCACAATCTTCCGCTCCTAACAATACCAATGGGTTAAGGTGGACAAAAACGTACTTTTCCGCTTCCGCAACAACCGTCAATCCCTACGCAAGAGTCTCCATGGCCCTCCCAATGCCACGTGTCCGATGCGCCTATGGGTTCCGTGAGCCGCTCGGATGTGCATGATCCGGCGTGTACTTGGACAATTCGCTAGCTGAGGTCGAATCCAGATACAGGGTCAGGTCAGCTTCCAGGCTGACTCGAAATGGTGGCTCCACTAACCAGGCTTGCCGCCTTGCTCACAGAAAGCGGGACCTGTTTCCGTAACGCCTGGGCAACCAACTCAAAGGACCTCAGGCGAGCGTCGTGGTCAAAGATGGCCGCGGTGACCATCAGCTCGTCCACCCCCGTCCTTTTCAGGAAAGCGTCGGCACCAACCCTGATCGTTTCCGGGGAGCCCACGATCGCCTCGCGGAACGTATGCTCGGCGCCGGCCATCTCCAGTGCTGTCGCGCGTCCAACCATGCTCTCAACGGGAGGAGGGAGTGTCATCGGGGCGCCCCGGCGCATCGCAATAAAGCTTTGCTGCAGCGAGGTGAACAAGATTGCCGCATCCGCATCCGTCTCCGCGGCGTAGGCGGCAACCACGCCCATGGAATGGGGCTGCTTAAGAGAGGCCGAGGGCCGAAACTCGCTTCGATAGGCGTCCAACGCCTCGACGAGATGGTCAGGCGCAAAATGCGATGCGAAGGCAAACGGCAGCCCCATCGCCGCTGCGAGCTGCGCGCTGAACAGGCTCGATCCGAGCAGCCAGATGGG
>CAZGOX010000424.1:0-2105 GCA_964527955.1 uncultured Opitutaceae bacterium
AGCAGGAAGGTTGATCCGGAAGCTGCGAGAAGGGTGGCGCCCGTTGGGGAGGGAGATGGCGGAGTGGTCCGATCGTCCTTGCTCCGCATCGATTTGAACCCGAGGTAACAGAGGAACAGGCCGCCGAGGAGCTGCAGCCAGAAGCGCTCGCCGACGAGGAAGCTTGAGACCGCCGTCATGCCGAAGGCCGCGACCGCGCCGTACAAGGCGTCCGCAACTGCGGCCCCTGCGCCCGTCGCGAGGCCGAGGCGCGGTCCGCCCTCCACGGACCGTCGGATGCACAGCACGCCGATGGGACCGACGGGAGCCGCGATCGCAAAGCCAATGGCGAGTCCCCTGATGAAGAAACCGGGCTCCATGCCTGGAAGGTTCCTGAGACTTCGGTGGCCGTCAGGCGAATCTCGGCGCCAGCGTGGCGTGGATCTCGCGGACGAGCGCCTCCGTCTGCGCCCAGTCGATGCATCCGTCGGTGATCGAGACGCCGTAGCGGAGCGCCTCGCCGGAGGGGAAAGGCTGGCTTCCCGCCTCGAGGTTGCTCTCCACCATTCCGCCGATGATTGAGGTGTTTCCGCCCGCAATCTGGGCCAGGAGGGCGCGCATCACCTCGGGCTGGCGGGCGGGCTGCTTGGAGGAATTGTCGTGGGAGCAGTCGACGAGGATGGCGGGGCGCAGCCCGGCCTTCGCAAGGAGGCTCTCGGTCTGCGCGATGTGCTTGGCGGAATAGTTCGGTCCCGAGCCGCCCCCGCGCAGGACCACGTGGCAATTCGAATTCCCGCGGGTCACCACGGCCGAGGCGGAGCCGTCCAGGTTGATCCCGAGAAAGGTGTGCGGCTGCGAGGCGGCCTTGATCGCGTTGATGGCGGTCTGGATCGAGCCGTCGGTTCCGTTCTTGAATCCGAGCGGCATCGAAAGCCCCGAGGCCATCTGGCGGTGGGTCTGGGATTCGGCGGTCCGGGCTCCGACGGCCGACCAGCAGATGAGGTCGGCTATGTACTGCGGCGTGATCGGGTCGAGGAGTTCGGTGGCCGTGGGCAGGCGCAGGTCGATCACCTCGCGCAGAACCGACCGCGCAAGGCGGAGCCCGGCCTCAATGTCGTGCGAGCCGTCGAGGCGGGGGTCCATGATCAGTCCCTTCCAGCCGATGGTGGTACGCGGCTTCTCAAAATACACCCGCATCACGACAAGGATGCGGTCGGAAACCTCCCGGGACAGCGATGCGAGGCGCTTCTCATAGTCGAGCCCCGCGGAAGGGTCGTGGATAGAGCAGGGCCCAACCACAAGGAGGAACCTCTTGTCGTCGCCAAAGATGATCCGGTGGATTTCCCTCCGCGCACCGGCTATGAATTCGGCCTGGACCGCCGTCTTTGGCAGCTCCTTCAGCAGGGCCGCCGGGGAGGGCAGGGCACGGGTTTCGACAACGTTAATGTCGGAGGTCTTTTGCATGGAGGAGTTAGCAGGGTGTTGTTTTTCAACACCCTGTTAGGCAATCAAAGGTCCGGGACCAATGCAATGGGGGTAAAAAAGTGGCGGGCCGCTTACCCCTAAGCGGCCCGCCTTTGCTTTCTTAGTTACCCCAAAACTCCCGCTAGGCGGGAGAAGTGTTAAAGTCTTACGGATTGATAGGTAGCCGGATTTGGGCCACCGTCAACCGGAAGATGAAAATAATTGAATGTATAGAATCATAAGTTTGGCAATCAATACGTTAGAAAAATGATCAACCCTTCCGTCCAGGCATGGCACCTTTGGAAACCCGGCGCATGGCTACGGGTGACCGGGGAGGATGCCCCCAGCTTCCTCCAAGGCCAGTTTTCAAACGATGTCCGACAAGCCGGTCCGGGAAAATCCGTTTACGGATTGTGGCTCAATGAGAAAGGAAAGGTCACTGCCGACGGCTTCGTGATCGGGTCCACGGCCGGGCAGGCGTATTGGGTGGGGAGTTACTTTTCGGCGGCCGGAATGCTTCAAAAGCGCCTTGAATCGTTCATCGTGGCGGACGATGTGACCGTGGACGACTTGAGCGGGGAATTTGTCGGGATTTCCCTGTTTGGCGAGGCGGCACGCGACTGGCTTTCGTTGGAAACCCGGGATGGCGTGATCTTTCGCGG
>CAZGOX010000425.1:0-2103 GCA_964527955.1 uncultured Opitutaceae bacterium
CTCCGGGCGAAAACGTGGCGGCCTTCAGGATCCCATCCGGGGACCTGGTGGTGGTTGTGCGAAACCCCGGGCGGAGGGCCCTTCCGGTCTCGCTTCAGGCGGGCGGCCGCGCCGCGGACGTCGTCCTCCCGGCAAGGTCCATGAACAGCTTCGTCCTGACCGGCTGGTGAGGGACGCTCCCGGCGTCACTCGAGCTCGGGGGCGACGTCGTCGCAGTAGTACTCGCGGTTCTTCTTGTTGTAGCTGTAGCTGTGGGAATTGATGGTGTAGTTCGGGTACACCCTCTCCAGAATTTCGCAGAGTTCCTCCGCCGAACAGTCCGACTCGAGGGCGACCTTGCTCGCGATCGACCACAGGGTTTCCGCCTCGTGCTCGCGCCTGTCGACAAAGATGTCGTTGGGGGAGAACATCAGCCCCTTGCGCATCGTGGTGATCACGCGGCGCTTCGCGTCGAGAAGCACGGTTTCGGGTATCATGTACCCTCTTCGGCAACTTTCGGCGGTTCCTGAAGCCGATTGTGGCAAGCACCCTGCCAATCTTTATGGGTTGCCCGGGCCGGTGGACACCCTGTTAGCCTGTTCCATGCGAAGCATTGCGCCTGTTTTCCGCGTCTTGGCCGTGTTTGGAGGCGTTGCCGCGGCGTTCCTTGCGGCGGGATGCGTGTCCTCGGATCTTTCCAGGGACGCCGATACCACGGCCGAGGTCGTCGAGTGCCTGCCCACCGACACGCCGCCTCCCACTGTGGTCGTGCGGGCCATCTGGTATCCCCACGCGAGCGGATTCGGGGACGCAGAGGTCCACGAGGCGGGCGTCCTTGCCCTTGCGGGAGGGAAGCTTTGGTTCGTGGAGTGGAACGGCCCGGGCCGCCACTTCGACGTGGAGCGCGTGGTCAACGTGCTCCAGGCGTCGAGCGTCGGAGTCTCTCGCTTCGGGACGGCCGCACTGCTGGTCGTCCAGTCGGGCAACCTGTCGTTTGACTCCTTCGAACTCATGAACGGAGGGAACCTGGGCTCGGACCCGAAGGCCACGCAGGCGCTTTACGATAGGATCCAGGCGCTCCGTGCTGGGTGAACACCCCATTTGGGCCGGAGCAAGGGACTGCTACCCTCCCGGCATGAACCTCGTACTCATCCTCATCCTGTTCCTGCTCTTGTTCGGCGGCGGTGGCTACTACTATGGCGGCCCTGTGTTTGGCGGCGGCGGGGTCGGCCTGATCCTCCTCGTGTGCCTGGTCATCTACCTGATGGGCGGGTTCCGGAAAAAGGAGTAATGGACGGAAAGGGGCAGCTTACGCGCCGCGAGGCGCTGATGGTTTTTGGCGGCGGCGCGGCACTTCTGGGCCTTGGCGCGTTGGGCGGGATCGCGCACGGCGCGGAGCAGGCTCCCTTGGGTGGCACGACCCAGCCGTTCAGCCTGCCGCCCCTGGGCTATTCCTTCGACGCGCTCGAGCCGCACATGGACGAGCGGACCATGGAAATCCACTACACGAAGCACCACCAGGCTTACATCGCCAATGCGAACAAGGCGCTGGCCGGCCGACCGGAGCTCGCGCAGCTGACGGCGGAGGCGATCCTGCGCGACCTGGATTCGATTCCCTCCCCGATACGAACCGCGCTCCGCAACAACGTGGGCGGACATGTGAACCATTCGTTCTTCTGGAAGATCATCGCCCCGGGCGGAGGCGGCGGGCCGACGGGGCCGCTCGCCGACGCGATCAACGGAGCCTTCGGATCCTTCGCGGATTTCCAGAAGGGCTTCACCGAGGCCGCGATGAAGCGCTTCGGAAGCGGATGGGCATGGCTCAACCTCAAGGGCGGAAGACTTGAGGTGGTGTCGACGGCGAACCAGGACTCACCCCTGGGCGAGGGCGCGGTTCCCGTGCTTGGCCTCGACGTATGGGAGCACGCGTACTACCTCAAGCACCAGAACCGCCGGGCGGAGTATGTCACGGCATTCTGGGATGTGGTCAACTGGAGGCAGGCGGAGGCCAATTTTGCGGGTCTCGGGTAATGCGGTGGTGCTGGGTCCAATTGAATCCCGGATGGGTCCGCGAAGGTCGACTGTGTGAGGCTTTGCGAACGAAAAGCGACCGGAGAGGACCCA
>CAZGOX010000426.1:0-2102 GCA_964527955.1 uncultured Opitutaceae bacterium
CTCGCCCTGGAGGACGGAAGCGTGTTCCGCGGCCGACCCTTCGGCGCAGATGCGACGATCGCCGGCGAATGCGTATTCAACACCTCCATGACGGGCTACCAGGAAATCCTCACGGACCCGTCCTACTTCGGCCAGATCGTCACGATGACCGCAGTCCAGATCGGCAATTACGGGGTCAACGACGAGGACGCCGAGGCGGCGTGCCCGAAGGCAGCCGGTTTCGTCGTGCGCGAGCTCTCCCCCGTGGTCAGCAACTGGCGCTCGCAGCAGTCCCTCGGCGACTACCTCCGGCGGAACGGCATCCCCGGCATCAGCGAAGTCGACACCCGGGCCATCACCAAGCGCCTGCGGGTCGAGGGCGCAATGAAGAGCTGCCTGAGCACGCTTCCGATCTCCGACGAGGAGGCCGTCGCGCGCGCCCGCGCCTGGCGCGACATGGCGGGCACGGACTACGTCAAGGACGTCACCTGCCCGAAGCCCTACGTCTGGCGCGCCGACGATCCCGCCAACCACAACGGCGCCTACATTCCCGAGGGGACGGACTTTGGCGTCACCCCCCGGCCCGCCCGCCGCTTCAAGGTGGCCGCCTTCGACTACGGCGCAAAGTTCACGATCTTCCGCAAGCTGGTCCGGCACGGGTTCGACGTCCTGGTCCTCCCCGGGGCGACCACCGCGTCCCAGATCCGGGAGCACAAGCCCGACGCCATCTTCCTCTCCAACGGCCCGGGCGACCCGGCCGCCCTGAACCATATCCACAAGACCGTGACAGACTTGGTCCCCGAATATCCCATCTTCGGCATCTGCCTCGGCCACCAGGTGATCACCCACGCCCTCGGGGGATCCACCTTCAAGCTCAAGTTCGGCCACCGCGGCGGGAACCAGCCGGTCAAGAACCTCGAGACCGGCAAGGTCTCCATCACGGCCCAGAACCACGGCTTCGCCACGGATCCGAAGAGCATCGAGTCCCGCGGCGCCAAGGTCACCGAGGTGAGCCTCAACGACGGCACCGTCGAGGGGCTGCGCCACGCAAGCCTCCCGGTCTTCAGCGTGCAGTACCACCCGGAGGCCGCCCCCGGGCCCAACGACGACGACCCCCTTTTCGTCGACTTCTACAACATGGTCGAAGCCCGAAAATCCGGGAAGATCTGAGCTATATTGTTTTCTCGAAGGCCTCGGCGTCCTCTAGCGTGTCGACCCCGATCGTGGGCTCGTCGGTGAGCCCGACCGCAATTTCGAAACCGTTCTCCAGGGCCCGCAGCTGCTCAAGCCTCTCCAACGCCTCCAGCCTGCCCGGGGGGAGCTTTGCGAACCGCCGCAGAAGGTCGGCCTTGTAGGCGTAGAGCCCCAGGTGCCGGAGGCACTGGTTTGCGCGGACCCATGCGTCGTCGACCTGCCCCTTCGTGTCGCGCGGGTACGGCACGGGAGCCCGCGAAAAATAGAGGGCCCGCCCGTCCAGCCCGCGCACGACCTTCACCTGGTTCGGGTTCAGGAAATCCGCGGCGACCGTGAACGGAGTCGCGAGCGTGGCCATGTGGGCGCTCCCCGCGACCAGCTTGGCGAGGAGCACGATTTGCCCCGCGGAGACCAGCGGCTCGTCCGCCTGCACATTGATCACATGGTCGGCCCCCACTTTCTCATTGGCCTCTGCGATACGGTCCGTTCCGCTCTGGTGATCGGAACGGGTCATGATGGCCCGGAACCCGCCTCCCTCGAGGCAGGTCGCCAGAACCTCATGGTCCACAGCGAAATACAGAGGATATTCCGGGGCCACAGCAGCGATTCGCCCGGCGACCCAAAGGAGCAGCGGCCTGCCCTTTATCTTATGCAACAGCTTGCGCGGGAACCGGCTAGACTCGAGCCTACAAGGGACGATTATGGCCGCGCCTGGCATGCCGATGATAGTGCCGAGACTGTTTTAAGTTGCAAGCAGGGCTGTCGTGCGAAATTTATCGGGCGCTTCTGCACCAAGCAATGAGTACAAGCGACGTAACACCAGTGGGTCAACAGCTCGAGAAAGAGCTGCTCGTGCAGAACAAGATGGGCATCCATGCGCGTCCTGCCGCGATGATCGTGCGCATCACGAACCGCTTTAAGGCCGAGGT
>CAZGOX010000427.1:0-2101 GCA_964527955.1 uncultured Opitutaceae bacterium
CTACCCGACTTCAGTCGAATGCACCAAGCACCGAGATTTCAGGGCTGGACAAGGGTGGGGGGATTCCTCTAAGTCCGGCCTCCCTTCGGTTGGTCCTGCTCAGGTGGTGGAACTGGTAGACACACACGTTTGAGGGGCGTGTGCCGTAAGGCGTAGGGGTTCGACTCCCCTCCTGAGCACCACCCAACCCACCCACACCCATGAAGACCATGCCTGCGATCGCCAAGCTGAGGGCCGGGCCGGGTCTCCAGATGACCGAGGTCCCGGTCCCCGAGCCGGGCGGAGACGACGTGCTGATCCGGATCAACAAGACCTCGATCTGCGGCACCGACGTGCACATCTACAACTGGGACGCCTGGGCCGCAAAGACGATCAAGCCCCCCATGGTTGTGGGGCACGAGTTCGTGGGTCACGTCGAGGCGGTAGGGGCCCATGTGCGCGGCTTCAAGCCGGGCGACCTGGTGGACGGCGAGGGGCACATCGTCTGCGGCGTCTGCCGCAACTGCATGGCGGGCCGCCGGCACCTGTGCAAGGACACGAGGGGCGTGGGGGTGAACCGGGACGGGGCCTTTGCGAAGTACCTATGCATTCCCGCATCCAACGTCGTCCACGTCGATGCCGCGATTCCCCGCGACGTCCTTTCGTGCTTTGATCCGCTTGGCAACGCGACCCACGCCACGCTGCAATACGACTTGGTGGGCGAGGACGTGCTGATCACCGGGGCGGGCCCCATCGGCTGCATGGCGGCCGCGATCGCAAGGCAGGCCGGGGCGCGCAAGGTCGTGGTCACCGACGTGAACCCCTACCGCCTTGCCCTAGCCTCCAGGATGGGGGCGACCCGGGCCGTGGACGTCTCGAAGGACTCCCTTGCGGCGGTCCAGGCGGAGCTTGAGCTGAAGGAGGGCTTTGACGTGGGGTTGGAGATGTCCGGCAGCCCTCGGGCCCTGGGGGAGATGATCGACAACATGGCCCATGGCGGGAGGATCGCCCTGCTCGGGATCCTGCCGCCCGCGGCCATAGACTGGACCAAGGTCGTCTTCAACATGCTCACGATCCGCGGAATCTACGGGAGGGAGATGTACGAGACCTGGTACAAGATGACCGCGTTGATCCAGAGCGGGCTGGACATCTCCCCGGTGATCACGCACCGGATGGCCTACACGGAGTTCGAGGAGGGCTTCGCCCTCATGCGCTCGGGCGAGTGCGGGAAGGTCATACTCGACTGGGAGTGACCCCGATGCCCGAGGAGTACCAGCAGCACCTCCGGTCGGTCCTGGGAGCCATCGAGGCGGACGGCCTCTCCAAGCGCGAGCGGACCATCCTGGGGCCCCAGGGGGCGCGGGTGACGGTTCCCGGCGCCCCAGGAGCGCCGGACCGCGAGGTTCTCAATTTTTGCTCGAACAACTACCTGGGCCTGGCGAACCACCCTGGGATCGTGCGCGCGGCGCACGAGGCCCTGGACCGCTGGGGGTACGGCATGGCGTCGGTCCGGTTCATCTGCGGGACCCAGTCGATCCATCGTGAACTCGAGGCCCGGATCAGCGCATTCATCGGCACGGAGGACACGATCCTCTATTCCTCGTGCTTTGACGCAAACGGCGGCGTCTTCGAGACCCTCCTGGGCGCCGAGGATGCCGTGATCAGCGACGAGCTGAACCACGCCTCGATCATCGACGGGATCCGACTCTCCAAGGCTCGGAGGTACCGCTACCGGAATTGCGATCTCGGCGACCTGGACGCCAGGTTGGCGGAAGCATCCGCCTCGGGAGCCCGTTTCAAGCTGGTCGTGACCGACGGCGTGTTTTCCATGGACGGCTTCATCGCGCCGATGAAGGGCATTTGCGACCTGGCCGACAGGCATGGGGCTCTCGTCATGGTCGACGACAGCCACGGTGTGGGCGTTCTCGGCGGGCGCGGACGGGGCACGCCGGAGCACTGTGGAGTTCTTGGGCGCCCGGATATCATCACGGGCACGCTGGGCAAGGCGTTGGGAGGGGCGAGCGGGGGCTATGTGGGAGGGCGCCGGGAGATCGTGGAACTCCTGCGCCAGCGATCGCGACCCTATCTGTTTTCCAACACGCTCGCCCCGATGATTGCCGCG
>CAZGOX010000428.1:0-2090 GCA_964527955.1 uncultured Opitutaceae bacterium
CACGGTCTTTTGTTTTGGCGCGCGTTCTCTCGGACATGGGCGGGACGCCCATGCCACGCTTGTCCGCCTCGGGCGTGGTGGCACGGGCGGCCCGCCCGTGAGGGTTGGTGGGGCGGCGGTCAAAACAAAAGACCGTGAAGGTTGGACCGGGTTGGACTTACCTGGACCGGGTTGGACTACAGGAGGCCGTCGTGGCATTGGTGAGGAGGAAGGGCGCCGCAAGTCAGCGCCCCCACGCTGGAAGATGACGATGCGGGATTCTGCGGCGGCCCTGCTTCGCCTACGAGGCGACGAAGGCCATGGGTCGCCGCAGCTCCCGTGGATAGAATGGCGGGATCAGACCCGGCGTGGCCCGCCGTTGCGGAAGAATCGGGTTTGAGGTCGGCACGCTCCGGGTTAGTCGGGCTTGATTCACCTTGATTTGCCTTGATTTGGCTTGATTCAGCTTGATCGGATTTCGCGGGCTGCGAGGACTCCTCCGTCTCCCGGTCCTGCCGCCGGAGCCACTGGTGCCGCTCCCGTTCAGGCAGGCGGATATACTCCTCCACCTCCGCGGCGAGCTTTTTGCCGAACATGGGCATGGCGTCATAAACCTGACGCAGGAGGGAGTCTTGCCGGCATCGCGCGATGGTCCGCGACCAGGCATTGCTCCGCGCCTGAGCCTTCCACTCCTTGGTCTGCCGCTCAAACTCCTCCTCACCGTCCAGCCAGTCCGAGATGGCTTTGGGCAATGATTCCCCTGTCTTGGCCAGCGTCTCCTTCGCCACGCGGGCGTGGAGGTAGCCGAGGCGGATCGTTTTGATTTCGCCCAGAACCTCGTGCTCCACCTCCGTCATATCCTCCTCCACCAGTTCCCGCAGGGCGGCTTCATGGGATTTCTCCTCCTCCGCCTCCCGGTCGTCGAGGTCCAGCTTGAGACGTTGGCCGGCCTGGTTGCTGCGGCGCAGACGGGAAAGCTCCCGCGAGACATTCAGGATGGTCCGTTCCCGCGCCGCCGCGTCCGGCTGGCTGGCCGCGGTTCGCAGCAATCCCGCCAACGCGAGGGCCAGATGGGCCTCGAGGCGTTCAGCCAGCGGTTCGTCACCCGCAGCGTCGTTGATGTCCCCCGACTCTTCCCCGAGCAGCCGGACGAATTCCAGTTCCTGCTGCTGCCGCTGCCAGCGGACAAAACCACCCTGCCGCCAATTGGAGAGATTCTGCCCGTTGATGGGAACGCCCCCGAACCTCGACTCTTTCAGGACGGTCTGGACCTCCGGCCGACCATTGAGCCAGGCCAGGATGGCGGCGCCCCGCTCGCCATCATCCAGCCGGCGGTTGAGTTCTGCCCGGACATGCTTCGGCAAGCATCCAATTTTGCCGTTGGACGTGACGGTGGGTTTGGGCTCGCCGCGGAATTCGGATGAGGCCGCTCCGGCCGCAGGGGCGGGTTGGGTTGGTCGGGACGGCGCGGAGACGGCGGACTTGATTTTGATCATGGTGAGGGGGGGATGATTTGTGCGTGGTGCGTGGTGCTTGGTTCCTGGTGCTTGGTTGGGATGTATAAAACATGTCTAGGTCCATTAAAACTATTAGCAAGCGAAAAGATTGTCTTTTTCCAGACCGCCTGTTGGGGTGGCGCGGTGCGCCCCCGTTCCAAGCCGCCCCGGAAACGACTCCCGCCCCGCGAGCTGGCAATCTGCCGCCGGCTCGCCGAGGCGCGGCAATGGCTGGGGATCGACCAGGCCACGGCCGCGCGCAAGATCGGGATACCCAAGAGCACCCTCTCCAATTACGAACTGGGGGTGGTGGCGCTGAAGGCGGCCCTCGCCCTGCGCATCTGCCGGAACCTGATCATCTCCGAGGAATGGCTGGCCACCGGGCGGTTTGCCCTGGCCGAGGCGGCGGGGAAGGTGCCGGCCGGCGGCACCGACGCCGCCCTGGCGAAAATCCATGTGCGGATGTGCATGGACCTCGGGAGCGCGCCGGAGGCGGCCCAGGTGCGGTATGGGGCGTTGTTCAGCGAGGCTTACGAGGCCGTCCTGGCCCGGGTTTACGCGGAACGGGTAAAAGTCCATTATCACGGCCTGGGCATCCCGGCCACGGCGTGGCAG
>CAZGOX010000429.1:0-2090 GCA_964527955.1 uncultured Opitutaceae bacterium
CGAGGCGTTGGCGGTCGGGACGGTCGCCGCGGTGAGCGTCAGCCAGGTCCTGGCAGGCGCGACGACGACTTCCGTCGGCGACAGCGGCTCGACGAGCGACCTCGCGACAACCGGCGGCGGCGCAATCTGGCTCACGACGACCGCGGGATCGATCACTTTGACCGATGGCTCCATCGTGAACAACCTCGCGATCGACTCCGACATGGGCTCGATCACCGTGACGGCCCAGACGGACGTCCTGCAGCAGACGGGGATCTCGACCGGTGGTTCCGGCGCGGTCGCCGTGACGGCAACGACCGGCTCGATCACGATGAGCGCGGGCACGACGACCACCAGCGGGACGGGTGCAATCACCTACATCGCGGCCAGGAATGTCGCCCTGTCGGTCCTTGCCAGCACGAGCGGGGCGCTGACGGTCACGGCGACCGCCGGGTCGATCACGAACGTGCTCGCGCCGGCGACGACGGTGAACCTCTCGAGCGCCGCGCTGGCGACGCTGACGGCCGCGACGGGCATCGGCTCGGCGAGCCCGGACAACATCAACACGACGGTCAGCTCGCTGACGGCGACCAACACCACCTCTGGTGGCATCTTCATCATCCAGACGAGCGCGCTGACGATCGCCTCCGGCGGGGTCCAGACGCAGGGCGGAAACGGTCCCATCTCGGTCGTCGTCCAGGATGGCAGCTTCACGGTCAACGGGCTGGTGAGCGCCAACGGAAGCGGCAACATCCTCCTCGAGGCCGAGGGTTCGGTCACCCCGGCGTCGGACCTCCTCCTGAACGCGGCGGTGTCGACCGGGTCGGGCAGCATCTCGCTCGAGGGTTACCGGAACGTGACCTTCACGGCTCCCGGCGACGTGACGGTGGCCGGTGCGGGCGGAACAATTGATGTGGTCGCGCAGAATGGCGCCGTCACCCAGGCCGCGGCCTCGGACGCGCAGACGGACGGCTCGAACATCATCTTCACCGCGGCGACGAACATCGTCCTCGGGATCGTGGATGCCCGTGTGACCGGCGACCGGGGCGGCACGCTCACCAGCCAGTCGAGCTGGGGCAACGTGGCCCTCACGGCCACGGCCGGGACGATCACGAATGCCGAGGCGCGGGTGGCCAGCGCCACCAACATCTATGCGAACAGCCTGAGGCTCGAGTCTTCCACGGGAATCGGCATGTTGGGCTCGGGCGCCAACAACCCGGTCGTGACCGAGGTCGTGACGGTAGCGGCGAAGACCGACAGCTCCACGTCCGGCGACATCAACCTGCTGGAGGACACCGCGGTGACGGTCGGCGCGGTCGCCGTCTTCTCGGCAAATGTGGTGGCGGAGAATGCCAGCACAACAACCACGTCGACCACGGCCCTTTCGGGGCTCGCCTCGACCGCAGGCAGCACGGGTTCGGTCGTCCTCGCGACGACGAACGGGACCATCACCGTCTCGACGCCGGTCTCAGCCGGTGGGACCGGCAATATCCTCCTTGAGGCGCAGGGCGCGACCTCGGACGTACTGGCGGGCGCGGCGATTGGCAGCGTTTCGGGCAATGTCGAGGTGTGGGCGGCGCGCAATGCGGCCTTCACCGGCACCGCCAATGTGACCGTGGCCAATGCGGGAGGAACGATCGATGTCGTGGCCAAGGCCGGCGCGATCAGCCAGCTTGCCGCGCTCAAGGCGCAAACGGACGGCTCGAACATAAGCTTTACGGCCGGCACAAACATCGTCCTCGGGATCGTGGACGCCCGCGTGACCAGCGACCAGGGCGGAACGCTCACCAGCCAGTCGAGCTGGGGCAACGTGACTCTCACCGCCACGGGCGGAACGATCACAAACGCCCAGGCGAGGGTGGCGAGCGCAACGAATGTATATGCCAACAGCCTGCGGCTCGAGGCCTCGACGGGAGTCGGAATCCTGGGATCGGGCGCCAACAACCCGATCGTGACGGAGGTTGTGACGGTTGCCGGAAAGACCGACAGCGCCGCGTCGGGCGACGTCAACCTGCTGGAGGACACCGCGGTGACGGTCGGCACGGTGGCCGTCTTCTCGGTCAAGGCGGTGGCCGTCGACAATTCCACTTCGGCCGCCTCGACAACGGCGC
>CAZGOX010000430.1:0-2085 GCA_964527955.1 uncultured Opitutaceae bacterium
CGCGCCTGCGCGCGTTCTACGAGTCCTTCGGGTTCCGCTACCACAGCGACAAGCACGTCGGGCCGTACCATGTATCCAGATACGAGCTCGACGTCACCGGCGGTGGCCCGCGGCCGGGCCGCGACCCCCATGAGGCCGGGCCGCCCACGTTATCGCCGTAGGCAATGGAACAGGAGGAGCGCGCCGTCGGCCCTCGGCGACCCGGGGGGCCTAACGGGCCCTGCCGGTTAGGAACCAGGTGTTCATCCTGCCCTTACCCTTGACATCGATGGATCCCCGCTCGTCGAAGATGAAGGGCTCGCCCAGCCGAAGGCGGGTCGACTCCGTCACCTGGATCCGACCGGATAGGCCATGGGACTCCATTCGGCTGGCGGTGTTCACCACGTCCCCCCAAAGGTCGTAGAGGAACTTCCGCTTCCCGATGACCCCGGCGACCGCCGCTCCCGTGCTGATGCCGATGCGAACCTTCAGGCCGTAGGGGTTCTGCTCGCCGAAGCGATCCATCACCTCGATCATGTCGAGGGCCATGTTCGCCGCCCGCTCCGCGTGGTCCGGCACCGGCACCGGCAGGCCGGCGGCCGCCATGTAGGCGTCGCCGATCGTCTTTATCTTCTCGAGGCCATGCCTGTCGGCGATGCCGTCGAAGCGCGTGAAGATCTCGTTGAGCACGTCCACCAGTACCTCGGCGTCGCGGCCCTCGCAAAACTTTGTGAAGTCGACAATGTCCGCGAACAGCACCGTGACCTCGGAGAAGCTGTCCGCGATGATCTGCGTGAAGCTGTCGGACGTGACCTCGATCCGCCCCTTCAGCCGCTTCACGATGGCGCCGGGCAGCACGTTGAGCAGCAGGCGCTCGGCGACCTTCTGCTCCATGACCACCTGCTCATAGAGCCGCTTTGCCTCCATATGGAGCAGTCGGATTTCAAGCATGTTGTGGACCCGCGCCAGGATTTCAGCGAGGTCGAACGGTTTGCTCACGAAATCCTTCGCGCCGGCGTTCAGGGCGCGGAGCTTGTGGCCAGGCTGGGCGGTGATCACGAGCACGGGAAGGTAGCCGTCCGTCTCGATCTTCTTGAGCCTCTCCATCACCTGGAACCCGTCCATGACCGGCATCTGGAGGTCGAGCAGGATTAGGTCGTAGTGGTTGAGGCGGTGCAGCTCGCAGACCTCCCGCGAGTCCGTGGTCGACGCGATGGAAAGGTAGCCGGCCCCGCGCAGCATCTCATCAAGCAGGACGACGTTCGGCTCCTGGTCGTCGACGATCAGGATCCTTGCCCAGAGGATGTCCGTGGTGCTGATCATGGCGCGCTCCCCTGCCTACTTGGCCGGGCCCGGGGCCCGCGCGGCGAACTCCAGCGCCAGGTCCAGGGTGTCCGTGAACTCCTGCATCTTGATGGGCTTGGTGATGTAGCGGAAGAACCCGTTCTTGATGCCGAGCTCGATGTCCCGCGGCATCGCGTTCGCGCTGAGGGCGACGACGGGGATGTGCGCGGTCAGCGGGTCGTCGCGCAGGATCTTCAGCGCCTCCGTCCCGCTGATCCCGGGCAGGTTGATGTCCATCAGGATCACGTCGGGCCTGGAGGCCCGCGCAATGCCGACTCCAAGGGTCCCGTTCACCGCGGACAGCAGCAGGATGTCGGGGCGCCGGGCTATGAGCTGCTCCACCAGGGTCAGGTTGGCGGGGTTGTCCTCGACGTAGAGCAGGGTGCGCAGGCGGGCGCCCTTGAACGCCGGGATCCGGCCCTTGTCACCGAGCGCGGGTTCGGCGGCAGCCAGACGCGTCGGCGCGCTTGAGCACAGCTCGACCCAGAACACGCTTCCCGCTCCATACACGCTCTCGACGCCGATGACGCCCGCCATCAGCTCCGCTAGCTGCTTGGTCACCACGAGGCCGATGCCCGTGCCGGCCACGCCGCTGGCCTCCTGCCCGAGGCGGTTGAAGGGCTGGAAGAGCTGCGAGAGCTTCTCGGGCGTGAGCCCGTTGCCGGTGTCCCTTACGCTGATTCGCGTGCGCTCGGCACCCGCCGCGCAGCATTCGACCGAGACGGTGCCCTGCTCCTTGTTGTACTTGATCGCGTTGGAAAG
>CAZGOX010000431.1:0-2084 GCA_964527955.1 uncultured Opitutaceae bacterium
TCGTCGGCGATCTACATCCCGCTGATGAGCTCCTTCAACATGCCGTTCCAGAGCCTGGGTGCGGAAATGACGCCCGACTACAAGGAGAGGAACAACGTCTTCGCCTTCAAGAACGCCGTGCAGAAGATTCCGGAACTCGGTCTCTTCTTCGCCGGCATGTTCATCACCAAGTCGGTGTGGGTCGGCGCCAACCGCCACAATCTTGGGCACCGGATCGTGATGCTGCTGACCACGGCCTCCGCGTGGAACAAGGCAGGCCCCGATGACAAGCCCAACCTGCTGCTGGGCGCCCAGGTCTACATGGTGATCCTGGGATGCCTGATGGTGCTCGGCGCGATCGTGATGTTCATCGTGATGCGCGAGCGGTACTACGGGAATGTCGTTTCGCGCAACCAGGAGAAAATCCGGCTGAGCGAGACCATTTGGGAGTGTTTGAAATGCGGACCGTTCCGTCTGCTCACCTACATGTCCCTGGCCTTCAACCTCGGCCTGAGCATGGTCGGGACCCTGGGCCTCTACGACACGATCTATTACGTCTGCCACGGCGACAAGGCCACGGGCTTCTCCTGGAATTTCTCGATGGGCATAGGCGGCATGGTGCTCGGGTTCCTCGGTTTGCCCTTCTATGGATTCATCGCAAACCACATTGGAAAGCGGCTCGGGATGATGACGGTGCTGGGCTCCGCGGTCCTTGTGTTCATCGCGAGCTGGTGGCTGTACAACCCGGACCACCCTTGGCTGCAGCCGTTCGCCTCGGGCTTCATCGCATTCATCGGCGCGGGCTTCTGGATGATCTACGGCTCCTGCGGCGCGGACGTGATGGACTACGATGAGCTCCAGACCGGCAAGCGGCGCGAGGGCGCCTTCAGCGCCTGCGGCTCATGGATCAACAAGTTCGGCATGGTGGCCGGCATCTGGGCCTCGGGCTTTATCCTTTCCTCGACCGGATTTGACGCCTCATTGGGCGGCGCACAGACGCCCCACGCGATCTTCATGATCCGCTTCATGTTCGCGGCGCTGCCCATCGTCGGGCTGCTGATCGCGATCTTCTGCTTCATCAAGTTCCCGCTCACCGCCGAGAAGATGGCGGACATCCGGGTGCAACTCGAGGCCCGCCGCGGCAAGATTTAGCTGTGCCCGGCGATCGGATGCGGGAGGTACGGCTCCTCGAGGATCCGGACCTCTTCGTCGCCCAGCTTCACGGACAGCGAGGCCACCGCGTCCTCGAGGTGGTGCGGCTTTGACGCCCCCACGATCGGCGCGACCAGGCCCGGGCGGCCTGACAGCCACGCCAGCGCGACCTGCGCAGGCGGCACGCCGCGATCCTTGGCGACCCGCGCAACGGCATCCACGACCCTCTGGTCGGCATCGGCGAGCCGCTCGCCATAGAGCTGGGTCGAATATCCGTCCGTCTTCGCCCGCACCGAATCGCCCTTCCTGCTTCCCGCAAGGACGCCTCTCGCGAGGGGGCTCCACGGAATGAGGCCGATCCCCTGGTCGCGGCACAGGGGATTCATCTCCCTCTCCTCCTCGCGGTACAGGAGATTGTAGTGGTTCTGCATCGTGACGAAGCGCGACCAGCCGCGCTCCCCGGCGACATGGAGCATCTTCGAGAACTGCCACGCGAACATGGACGAGGCCCCCAGGTATAGGACCTTGCCCGACCGGACGAGGCTGTCGAGGGCCTCCAGCGTCTCCTCGATAGGCGTGGACGGGTCGAAGCGGTGGATCTGGTACAGGTCGATGTAGTCCATGCCGAGGCGACGGAGGCTGTCCTCGACCGCATGCACGATGTGCTTTCGGGAGAGGCCCCTCTGGTTGGGATCGTCGCCCATCGGGTTGAAGACCTTGGTCGCGACGACCAACCGGTCCCTGCCCGGCCCGAAATCGCGCAGCGCCCGGCCCACGACCTCCTCGGAGGCGCCCAGCGAGTACATGTCCGCAGTATCAAAGAAATTGATACCCAGCTCGAGCGCCCGCTTGAGGAAGGGCCGGCTCGGCTCCTCGTCCAGCACCCAGGGGCGCCACTTGCTCGTCCCGTACGTCATGGTCCCGAGGCAGATCCGGGACACCTTGAGCCCCGT
>CAZGOX010000432.1:0-2077 GCA_964527955.1 uncultured Opitutaceae bacterium
TGACCAAACTGCCGTGCCTTGAACGCAGGTCGGCCTCGACGTTCTTGGCCGAGGTGATGTCCGCGAAAGTGATGACCACCCCGTCGATCCGATTATCCATCGTCCGGTACGGCATCACGCGCACGGTGAACCAGCGGCCGTCGTTGGTGGAGATGGATCGCTCCGAAAAGACCAGGGTCCGCAGCACCTCGCGGGCGTCGGTGACCAGTGTGGGGTAGAGCAGGTCGGAGGCCAGGTCGGTGATCGGGCGGCCCACGTCGCTCGGGATGAGCTTGATGATCGTCTGCGCCTGGAGCGTGAACCGCCGCACGCGCAGGCTATTGTCGAGGAACACCGTGGCGATCTCCGTGCTGTTGAGCAGGTTCTTCATGTCGTTGTTCGCTGAGGAGAGCTCGTCCAGCTTTGCCTGCAGCTCGGCGTTGACGGTCTGCAGCTCCTCGTTGAGCGACTGCATCTCCTCCTTCGACGTGGTGAGCTCCTCGTTGGTGGACTGCAGTTCCTCGTTGCTCGACTGAAGCTCCTCGTTCATGGACCTGAGTTCCTCCTGCGAGGTCTGCATTTCCTCCCGGCCCGCCTCGATTTCCTCGCGGGCCCGCTGGAGGTCCCGCTCCAGCTCCTTTTGCCGGGCGGTCCGCACCGCGGATTTCCCGGCCCCGCCGGCGCGGCTGGGTCCCGGCGGAAGGACCGAGTCGGAAAAGACGACCAGCACCAGCCCGAGCAACTCCTTCGGCTGCTCCAGCGCCTGCACGGTCAGGTCCACGGAATGCGCATCGGCGTCGGCACCGACCTTGATGCCGCGCACGGTGATCACACCCGGCTTGCGGCGGGCCTTTTGGATGGAGCTGGCAAGGTCGTAGCGAAGCCCCTCGCGGGCCATGGCGATGACGTTCCAGTTCACCTTGCCGGCAGCCGGCTCAAGGAACCTGCCCGTGCGCCCGTTGATGTAGAGGATGTCCCCCTGGTCGTTGACGAGCACGGCGGGCGGCGCAAAATGGGCCTGGATGTATTGGTCGACCAGGGTCTGGACGCTGGGGGAGGAGCGGCGCGCCGCCGCCGGCGGCATTTCGTGCCGGTCCTCCTTCACTGACAGAAAGTCGGAGGGGATTTCCGGCTGGCGCCCCAGCAGCGGGGGTTCGGTTCGCTGAAAGATCCGCTCCCTGGGCGCAAGCGGCGTGAACAGGTTGGCAAAGCCGCCGATGCTCTCCGCGCTCCCCAGAAGCAGGACGCCGCGGGAATTCAGGCTGTAGTGGAACAGGGGAAGGAGCTTCTTCTGCAACTCCGGGGCCAGGTAGATCAGCAGGTTGCGGCAGCACAGGATGTCCAGCTTGGTGAACGGCGGATCCATGATCAGGTTTTGCGGGGCAAAGATCACCATTCCCCGGATCTCCTTGTTCACCCGGTATCCCCCTTCCTCCTTCACAAAAAACCTGGCCAGGCGCGCCGGCGACACGTCGGCGGCGATGTTCTCCGGGAAGAAACCCTGGCGGGCCTTGTCAATCGCGTCCTTGTCCAGGTCGGTGGCGTAGATCTGCAGGGAGAAGGTCTGCCTCGACTTGATCCGCCCGAGCGCCTCGGTGAACACGATGGCCAGCGAATAGGCTTCCTCGCCCGTCGAGCAGCCCGCCACCCATGCCCGGAGCGTCACCCCCGGGAGCCGCCCTGCAAACAGCGCCGGAAGGGCCTTCTTCGCCATTTGGTTCCATGCCGCCGGATCCCGAAAGAACCCCGTCACGCCTATCAGCAGTTCCTTGAAAAGGATGCCCAGTTCCTGGGGATTTTCGCGCAGATAGCGGACGTAGTCGCCGATCTGCGTGACCTGGTGAATGCCCATGCGGCGCTCGACCCGCCGGTACAGCGTGCTCCGGCGATACAGGGTGAAGTCATGGCCGGAATGGGCCCGCAGCAGGATCACGATCTTTTCCAGGGCTCCCTGGACTTTTCCCGCCAGCGGCAGATTGGAGGCTCCTATCCGCGGCATGTGCTGCTTGTAGGCCATGAGCTTGGCGGGCAGCTCCTCGGCCTTTGCGACAAAGTCCGCCAGCCCCGCCTCAACGGCGCTTCGCGGCATGGCCCCAAA
>CAZGOX010000433.1:0-2068 GCA_964527955.1 uncultured Opitutaceae bacterium
AGAGGGCCCATCCGGGATTCAAATTGGGACAGTGCCGGTCCGTGTCCTCACTTGACCACTTTCTGGTCATGTGGATGACTAGATATGTGAAAATGCTCACCGTCTCCAAGGCCAAGTCAGGTTTTAGCGGGATCGCCCGAAGCGTCCTCCGCTCAAAGAAACCCGTGATCGTCCGGGTTCCCAACGGCTTTATCCAAATCGCCCCCTACGAGCTTCCCGAGGAAGTGCCGCCCGTCCAATCGGGCAGCCTCAGGCTCCTGCCCGCCGAAGTGGACTTGCACAACAGATTTGGTGAATCGCTATGACTTTACACCGCTGGGACATTGTCTTCCTGCGTGTCGACGAGAAGGACCTAGTCGGGCATCCCGCGGTGATCCTGTCATCGGACGACGTGCTCTCGGACGACCGGCAACAACGCTTCAATGTTGTCGTGGGGACCAAGAAACAGACCGCTGAAGCCGCCCGCAACCACCAGGTCATTCTCGACGAGGCCGATGGGCTGGGGCACCCCACGCTCGTCGACTGTTCCCTTGTCTATGTTGCGAGGAAGGCCTCGGTGTTGCGGTCCACTGGCACCGTAACCGTTCATCGCCGGCAGCAGATCCAGCGGACAATCCGGGGACACCTCGGGCTTGGCTAAGGTGCACTCGCCGGCCAAGCTATAGAGGAGCGTGGGGGTAATGGTCTGCGCGCTTGCTATTATGGGCGCATGGCCAAATCGAACATCACATTCTTGATCCTGGTAGTCGCGATCGCGGCGGTTTTCGGGGCTTCCGCCCACGCCCAAAGCGCCAGCGCCGTCTTTGCCGGGCCCCAGAACATGGACCCAGGCCTGCAGAGCGGGCTCAACAACCTGACGGGCTACGTGTACTCGATCCTCAAGTTCCTAAGCCTGATCGGATTGGGGGTCGCCTACTACTTTGTGACCCACCACGGCGTCGCGAAGGCGGTCCTTGCCACGGTGGCGGCCGTGCTTCTTTGGTTCGCGCCGACCATCGCAAACATAGCCCAGAACATCGGCAGCGCGGCCGCGCAGCAGTCGATCGCAAACTCCGCGGGAGGGTAGCGGTCTGGGTGTCTTTTGTAGGCAGCGAGCTTGCTCGCGCTCAGGGTGGCGCGAGCAAGCTCGCTGCCCTACGAAGCAGGCAATCTCTGCGACCTACGGCTCAGGTTCGGATTGGGCAACCTTCGTGGCCTTGGTCGCGAGCTCTGCAAAGGCATCGGCAACCCGCAGCGGCTGGTCCTCGGGCTGGGCAAAGATGCGATCCAGGGCGGCGGTGACCTCCCGGTAGCTTGAGCTGGTCATTTGCCCGCAGCCGGGAATCCAGACAAGATGAGGCATGGATTTCGAAGGGGCGCCTAGCAGGCCGTTGAAAGACCGCCCGTAAGCTTGCTGGGTAATTCGCGCTCGATCCGGGAATGTGCGCCAAGGCAGGCGTTGCGGAGGTCGCGGAGTTCCGGCAGGGTTCCAGCCGCCCACAGGACCCGGTGGGGAGATAGCCGCCGTGCTGTGGCGGCAAGTTGGTCCGGCCTGAGCACTGCGACCATCAAGGTTCCATGGGTGGCCCAGCGATAAGGCAGGTTTGGGCCGATGGCGCTCAAGGCGACGCCGCATTCCGCCTCTCCGGGGCGCCAGGCGACCCGGCCGAACCGGTGGCAGCTGTATCGACGGATGAGCCAGGTGAGCCACGGCCCCTCCGGTATGACGTCAGACCCGGCCAGGAGGAAATCCGTGAGCGACCCGCTCTCCGGACGCCCCATCGTTTCATGGATTCGCTCAATCGACCCGGGATCCAGCACGCCGGCGTCCTTGAGCTCGGCCAGCAGGCCATCATCCCCCTCGGCGCTGTTGAGATGCATCATGATGGAACCCGACTATAGCAAGCCGCGGGGTTGCCAGGTATTGGATGCATTTGAATCCCGGATGGGTTCTCGTAGGTCGACTGTGTGAGGCTTTGCGAACGAAAAGCGACCGGAGAGGACCCATCCGGGATTCAAATGCACCCGGTTCCTGTTGCTACTATGGAGCCCATGCGGATCCGCCCATTCCTTTCGATATGCGCCGTCC
>CAZGOX010000434.1:0-2064 GCA_964527955.1 uncultured Opitutaceae bacterium
CGAATTCCAAAGGCCGAGACCCATACCCGCCTCCATCGGCAGACCGAGAGGTTTGGAAGGCAGGCCGGAACCAGCTAAGGACTTCCGTAGCCGAACCGCACGAACACCGCGCGGGCGGGGGGGCTTGCGAGGTACGCCAGGTACCGCCGGGCGGCCGGGTTGCCGGCGCCCTGAAGGGTGAGCACCGCGCCTTGCGCGATGGGCGCGTACAGCTCCGGTGGCACCTCGAGCCATCGGCCCTTGTCCCGCAGCTTTGGCGAAAGCACAAGGGAGAGGGCCACAAAGCCCGCGTCGGCGTTGCCGCTCATCACGAATTCCGCCGTTTGGGAGATGTTTTCGCCAAACACCAGCCTGGTGCGAACCTCCCCGGCAATGCCGAGCCTGGCAAGGACCTCCTCGGCAGCCCGCCCATAGGGCGCGGTCGCCGGGTTGGCGATGGCCAGCCGCTTCAGCAGGGGACTGCGCACGGCGGTCACAACCGTCGAAATGTCCAGGCCGGGCCTCGCGGTCCACAACACCAGCCGGCCCATTGCGAAGACGACAAGGCTCGAGGCCTCGGCCCCGCCGGCGCCAATCAGCTTTTTGGGGTACTGAAGGTCGGCGGAGAGAAATACGTCATAGGGCGCCCCGTTCTCGATCTGCGAAACGAGGCTTCCCGAGGCGCCGATGGTGTCGGTCACCGCGACGCCTGGGTTGGCCCTGGTGAACCCAGCGTCCAAGGGCTCAAGCACAAAGACCAAATTGGCGGCCGCCGCAATGGACACGTGCCCGGCCGCTCCCGCGCAGATGCGGCTCCCGCCAAGGAGCAACGCCAGTACAGCGGAAAATCTCACGCGCACGGGGCGACTTCCGTCACCCCGTAGGCCGATGTCAAGCGGTCAGCAGTAGTAGTAGGTCTCGTCGGAGCTCAGGAACTTCTGGGAAGGCGGACGAAACGCCACCCGCCAGACCGTGGAGTACTGCGCCCAGGGACCGGGGATCTCCTTGTCGCAAACCAGTTCGAAGGCGGGCGGGGGAGTCGTCGGCTTGATCCCGATCCGCTTCTTGATCTGCGAGAATCCCTCCTCGGTCGAGAAGTAGAGCGCCCGGCGCTCCAGGATCGAGTCAGGTTTCTCCGTTCCGTGGTTCTCGGCCTGCCAATAGCGCACAACGCGGGCGTGGCGCTCCATCTCCACGATGGCCCGCTCAACCGCTCCGCTGATGGACTCGTCGGCCGCGTGCCCGAGGGCGTATCCATCCTTGGTCTTGGTGAAGACGATGGCCGTGATACCTCCGGCCGGACCGTTGATCAGCACCGCCTCGACACCCGGCCAATCCGTGCTGATCAGGTGTCCCTCGACTTTACCTTCCCACCAGCACATGACCGAGAAACGCTCAACAGCCTCGAGGTAAGCCCGGCGGCGGGCCTGCCTGGCGAGCAGGCCGGGGAATGCGGCCATGCCGTTTGAGGACGGGTCGACATCGAAGCCGTATTCGGCCGCGTCGTCCGAGTTGATCGTGGCATGGTAGGCCCAGCGCTCCATGGCCTCGGAAATCGCCATGTGCTGCGCCTTCAGGGGATCCTGGCTTGCTCCCGTGCCATCCGCGTCGCTGTAGAGGCCCAGCCCGCGGGCGGGGGTGCACCCCTGCTTCAGGTAGGCGTTGGCCTGGAACCACTGGCGGCCGCGCACAGTGAACCGACCTGCGTCAATCTTTTCGATGGGCCCGCCGTGCTCCTCGAGCACGTTGCGGAACCTGACACCTGCGAGGTTGAGTTGCATGGTGATTGACTCTGCTTGTTAGGTTGTAGCTGAGGGCGCCGGCGCAAAACACGGAGCGATGCACATACTGCAAGTCTTCATGGAGTGGCGATTATTGGTACGAGTCTGCCGAGCGACTGGATCCAGTAGAAGGGCGACGCGCGATAGACCGAGGCTGAGCAGGGCGCTGGAGAGCAGGCCCGATAGGAGGAGGTTTAGTTTGTTCATGGCACACCGATTATTGGACGATTGCAGCCGAAGACGAGAGCCTGAAATTCGGGTATTCCATAGCCCTGGGTTCCGGAATTCCGGAACATTATTTCCT
>CAZGOX010000435.1:0-2055 GCA_964527955.1 uncultured Opitutaceae bacterium
CCAGCCCTATGTTTCGGAGTGCTCCTTTCTGCTAGTTTTCACCGGTGTTTTTGACCGGTCGCTTTGGAAATACAAAGATCGCGGGTACCGCTATATGCTCCTCGAGGCCGGCCACGCCGCACAGAACGCCAACCTGGCGGCTGCGGCGCTCCACGTGGGTTCGCTGAATCTTGGCGGTTTTTTTGATGCCGAATTGGCGGCCGTACTAGAACTTAAAACTGAGGAAGAAGCGCCGCTCTATTCGGTGGCATTTGGTCGGCCTGCATACGGAACTCCTGAGTCACTTCGAGTGCCACGGTATGTGGTTGACGACTAGGATCTTGTCCTAACGGACAGGCTCCAAGGACAGCGACACCCGAACTGCAACGCCCGGCGACCCGGGCCGCCGTTGTTTCCGACCAATTCCGCGGCCCGCCATCGGGGCGATCGGTCGCGCAGCTCTCCCCGACGCCCTTCAAGCCAATAAAGACCGTTGATGAGATCGCGGAACGTGGTTTCAAAAACGTCAACGGGCATACTCGAGTAGATCTCCTATAAGCCGGCGGCATTTGGTGCCCATTACCTTCCATTTCGAACGAATCCATCGGGCTAGAGGAACGTGTATGTATAGGGGAATAATCATTCTGGGCTAAGCTACTTGGGCTTCTCGCCAAGACGGCACTTTGGATCCGCCACTATTGCGCTTCCGGTGCCAGTTTGGAGCGGATTGCAGAGGGCATTATCAATAATCGGGTCGAGCTTCATTCTAAACATAGGTCCGATAGGACGGATGAGAGGTCTAGTCATTCGGTGTTCCATAGCCGCGCGATTCCGTCCTCGCGGTAGGCGAGGAGGACGTTTGAACGTGCGCTAAGGGCAATATAAGTGACTGTGGAATTGCCACCAGACAGCTCGGTGGAGGCGTTTAGCGTTCCGACCTCCCGCCAATCCTTTGTATCATATATGATAATAACGCCGTCTACGCCTCCGCAGAACAAGCGGCGGTTGTCAGCGGAAAAAGCAACCGATTGGAGCCTTGAGAGATCGGTTTTCCAGCGCTGCACGGCTCGAAAATTCTTCAGGTCGCGTATTTCGACCTCGCCGTCTTCGCAACAGACCGCTAGCCAGCGTCCGCCATGCGATATTGACGCGTCAAACGGGCGTTTCTTCTCTGCCCATTCCGCCAAGAGAGCGCCAGAATCCGCCGCCCAGACCTTTACCTCGCTGCTATCACCGGAAGATACCGCAATATCTCCGGAGGGAGAAATATAGGTCCACCAAACGAAGCCATTCTGTGCTGGGTGTTTGGCCAGCAATCGCTTTTTGGACAGGTCCCAGAATTGGATGTCGCCGCGAGTGTCGGCTACCACGAGGCGCCGGCGGTCTCGCGAAACACTGCCGCATAGGACAGCCGCGTTATCCAAGACAAGGCTCAATTCAGCCTTTGGGGCTTTAGCGGAGCCGATGGGCCATTGCTGCAAGACGCCACTTAAGGAAATAGTGAGCAACTTTGTTCCGTCTCGGTCGAACGCAAGCGGCACTGCGCCTTCGACCGTGATATCAGTGAATTGACCACCTGAGCTAGTCGAGGCTATGAGGATTCGATTCTCTCCTGCGGTGGCCGCGAAAAGTGTGCCATCGTCGGACACGCACGCGGTTCGCTGCTGCAGCGGAGCCGATTGAAGCCCGGCGACCTGACGGCGAAAGGCACCTTGCCCTTTCGGCTTGACCATTGGCGTCGGCCATCGACGCAAATCTCCGCCATCGCCGGAGGAGAAAAGCTCAGAGCCCGATTTCGACCAGACCATATCGAGAACGGCGCCATTCTGGCCTCGAAGCTCGTTAACCGGCTGGCCCGAAGACGCCGAGACCAGCTTGATCAACCGACCATGACCGCCCACAGCGAGTAATCTGTCGTCTGGCGAAAATGCCAGAGATTTCGCCATGTTAGAGCCGACAATTCTTTGCCAGCGATGGGCGCCGGTATCGGCGTCCTCAACGACAATTTCGTTCGTGTCTTGGAGCGCGATCGCCAGCGCTCGATCATGATTGGAGAATCCGAGGGCGGATATTGGA
>CAZGOX010000436.1:0-2049 GCA_964527955.1 uncultured Opitutaceae bacterium
TTGCGGAGTGAGGGGATATCAGCCGGGGTGCTCGATCTTTATCGTTTGAAGCCTGTCGATCATGAAAAGCTGGCGTCCGCCCTGCAGTCGGTCAAGGCCATCGCGACTGTCGAAGAGCAAGGTCCAACGGGAGGGCTCTTCACCATTGTTTCCGAGGTAATTGCGGAACGCGGGATGGCCAAGAGGATCAGGCGCTTCAGCCTGCCAGATGAGCCGTGCTATCGCTACGGGTCACGAGAATGGCTTCACGAAGGATTTCTCATGTCTGTTGCATCAATGAAGAAGGCTTTCTTTCGATCGGCCTAGTTTGGCGCCTGAGAGCAAAGGTCTCCCATTTATTTACCCGATTCGCTGTCCAGTCGACGGGGTCCATCTTACGTCCGCTGAATGTATCAAATGCGCTGTCCAACCCTGAGCGAACTTCCTCCTCCTCCTCTCGGGAAAACGGGTTGGCCATGGACAGAGGAAACTCTGCCCCTCGCCGACAATTGTTTGCATGACGATTGGCCTAAAATCAGCATTGTAACGGCTTCGCGAAATCAGGGAGAATTCATTGAGGAAGCAATCCGCTCAGTTCTCTTGCAGGGATACCCAAATATAGAATACATCATTATCGACGGATCTAGCCGTGACAATAGCGTCGAGATCATTCGGAAATACGAGTCCTGGTTGGCGCATTGGGTCACCGAGCCAGATCGCAGCGCAGTGGAGGCCAGTAGCAAGGGTTTTGCCAGAGCCACGGGAGAACTTTTCGGATTGATGTGTGCTGACGACGCATATCTGCCCGAAGGCCTGTTGCGGCTGGCCCGCCTGCACCGGCAAAATCCCGCATGCGTGCTCTGGGTTGGCGCATGCCGCGACATCGATTTGAAAGGCAATACGATCAAGATACGCGAGCCTAAAGTTTGCGAGACCGCGGTCGGAGATTGGGGTGGAAGCAGTTGGTTTTCCACTGTAGCCTGCATTTATGCAGCTTCTGCTTTTCGTTCAGCGGGAGGCTTAGATGGAAGATTCGCTTACGCTGGAGATCTTGATCTCTGGATTAAATTGTCGAGAATTGGCCTCTTTGCTCTCACGCGCGACCTAGTATCTGTATCCCGCGTGAATCCAGAGTCGATTTCACATCACGATATAGCCATGGGATTCGCCGCAAATATTGCGACAAACTTTGTCAATGGCTGCGGACCTGCAGCCAAGATGGTACTTGAACGCTATGTTGAATTTCGCGCGCAAGAGGTTGTCCGGCGCACAGAGCTCGCTGATATCCTGAGATTGAAGGGATGGCTAAACGTAGCTGGAGCTTTATTGGGCCAGCTACCTTCGAAATTAAGAAGGAAAATAGCAGACGTTTTTTCTGTTGGTTTGGGTTAAGTTTCGAATTCCGAGTGTGCGCAAAATACGGTTAGCCGCTTCTGGGTTGGAGGTTTCCGTTGTCGGAATGGGCACGATGGGAATGGGTGGGTATTTCGAGCGGGATGAAAGCCGGGACGCGGATTTGATAAGCCGTCTTCGTTCGGGGATGGATTTGGGAGTCAATCTGATCGACACTGCTGAAATCTACGGCGGCGGACATTCGGAGGAGCTCGTGGGTCGGGCAATCCGGGGGCGAAGGGATGAAGTGGTGATTGCCACGAAGTTTTCTCCCGAACATAGCGGCCGGACTGGTGTCCTAGCTGCCGCCGATGGCAGTCTAAGACGCTTGGGCGTGGACAGAATCGATCTCTATCAGACCCACTGGCCGAATCCGAGTGTGCCATTCTCAGAAACCGTTACCGCGCTCAAGACACTGCTTGAACAGGGGAAGGTGCGCGCAATCGGTTTGAGCAATGCAACCCTGCGCCAATGGGACGAGGCGCGAACTGCATTGCCGGCTGGAAGCTTAGTGTCCTTTCAGCAGCAATATAATCTTGCGGACCGTTTTGCCGAAGGTTCCTTTCTGCCCATCTGCTGCAAGGAGAAGATGGCGTTGATCGCCTATAGCCCCCTCCTTGACGGCCAGATTGCCCCCGGAGATTCGCGGCGACCCGCATTGGACGCGCTGGCGAGGGC
>CAZGOX010000437.1:0-2044 GCA_964527955.1 uncultured Opitutaceae bacterium
CCCCCCCCCCGTTTTTGGGCGGGGTTCGTGTTTTAATTTTTAAACCCCCCACTTTTTAAAAAAACACCCCCCGCGACCCCTTCTCAGCTTCGCAGCGGATTTAACAAGTAACAGCGCGACCCCTTCTCAGCTTCCAGATCGCCGCAGCCTGGGAGATCGTCGAGGCGAGGGCCTCCGGGGTGAGCGCCTGCTTCGGGTCGTCGCCGATGCCCTGGCTCGGGCTCACGTGGGCCTCCATGCAAAGCCCGTCCGCCCCATAGGCCACGGCCGCGAGCGCGCAGGCGGGCACGTAGGCGGCCTTTCCCACGGAATGCGAGGGGTCGACGACCACGGGAGCCCAGGTCTTCTCCTTCAGTAGGGGCACGATGCTCTCGTCCGGGTAGTTCCGATACCCGTCCACGCCGGGGGCGGTGCCGCGCGGGCAGAGCAGGATGTTGGGATTGCCAAAGGCCGCGATGTACTCCGCCGCCGAGATGAACTCGTTGAGCGGCCCCATGTGCAGGCTGCGCTTGAGCAGCACCACGCGGTCCTTCTTGGCGACGGCGGCCCCGATCGACCGGAGCAGCGAATAATTGAGGGCGTTGCGCGCCCCGACCTGCAGCACATGGACCCCGGCGTCGATCGCGAGGTGGACCTGGCCCTCGTCCATCACCTCCGTCACCACCGGCAGGCCCGTCCGGCGGGACCCTTCCATCAGGATATCGAGCGACCTCGTGTCGCCCTGGAAGGAATACGGATTGGTCCGCGGCTTCCAGACCCCGCCGCGAAGCGCGTGGGCCCCCGCCTCCTTCACCGCCGCGGCGGTCTCATGAAAGAATCCCGGGTTCTTGGGGTCGATCGTGCACGGCCCGGCGATGACAAAAAGCGCCTCTCCCAGGGTGACGCCCCCCACGGTGATGCGGTGGCTCGACAGGTCGGAGCGCCGGTCCATCAGCTTGAAGGGCGACTGGATGCGGTCGATGCGCTCGACGTAGTCCAGGCCCTCGAGCCGGTTGATCATGAGCTCATCCCGCTCGTCGCCGACGATCGCATAGATCGTCCTCACTGCGCCGACGATCGGCTGGATGCCGCACCCAAACTCGGTGACGATGCCCGTCACCTCGGCAAGCTGCTCAGGCGTCAGCCGGCTGGATTTTGGTAGGATCAATCAGAGGTACTCCTCGAACTCGGGCGGCAGCGAAGCGTGGGCGAAAAAGCGGGACTCACTACCGGCGTACTCGTACTCGAAGCTGGTCTCCAGCGAGTGGAGGAACAGCCGCTTGTGCCCGGACACTTTCGAGAACTCCCGGTTGCGCGCAAAGTCGCCGTACGTCTGGTCGCCGACGATCGGCAGGCCCCTCTTCGCGCACTGGACGCGCAGCTGGTGGCTCTTGCCCGTCAGGGGTTCGAGCTTGAGGAGGGAGACTCGCGCCTGCCCGCGCCCGGTTCGCACCGAGCTCACCCGGCTCTCCGCCACCGACCCGCGGTCGGCCTCGGTCCGGATGTGGCCCCCCTCCTTGCTCACGGCCAGGCGGTCGTTCCACAGCTCGGAGGAGCGCCTGGGAGCGCCAAAAACGAGGGCCTGGTACACCTTCCTCACCTTCTTTTTCTTGAACTGCGCCTTGATCGCGTTCGCCAGCTCCTCGTTCGAGGCTGCGAGGATCACGCCCGAGGTCGCGGAATCGAGCCGGTTCAGCAGCCACAGTCGGAACGGCGCCTTGGGCTCTCCCTGGACCGCGGGCTCCGGCGGGGCCGCGGGCCCCGTGCGGGACATCGGGCCGGAGTGCGTCCACTCAAAGTACTCTCCCTCCAGATTGTAGCGGGCGTTGAGCAGGGAGCGGGACTCGTCGCCCGGGCCGTTGGGATGCGAAAGGATGCCGGCCGGCTTGGCGAGCGCGACAAGTCCGTTTCGGTCGCGCTCCAGCAGCTGGACTCCGCGCCCGAGCGGAAGGGTCTTCCAGAGACTTTCCCCGGCCTCGCTCATTGGTAGAAGAACAGGAAGGTCATCTCCTGGTCGTTTCCCAGCATCGCAATCATGTCGTCGGTCCACGGGCCGTAGGGCGCC
>CAZGOX010000438.1:0-2039 GCA_964527955.1 uncultured Opitutaceae bacterium
TGAGATCGGTGAAGGTTACCGGTCCGCCGGTCGCGAGGACGTGAAAGACATGATCGGCCCCAAGCCCATCGATCACGGTCAAGTCTGGACAACCCGGGGGAGTACGAACCGGAGGTCACTCGGATACTTCCCCGTCTCAGCGGCTGTGCCTCAGTCGATGCCGTCCGAGCGGTCGTTCACGACACATTTGTTGAGATGTTCGATGCCAGTCTCGCGGGTCCAATGGAGCGCTACAGCCACGTCGCCGGTGAAATCTGGATCAGCATTGTGCCCAGGCTTCGCGTATAGGTTAGAAAGGCCGCAACCTGAGATGCGCTCGTCAGGATCCGGTGGTAGTCAGTGGCCGCAGGTGAGCGCGAACCGCTTCGCCAGATCGACCGGGAGGAGCCTGGGGTTGGTGTCGATATGCTTGAAGCGCGGCATGGACCCTCGCGTGGCTCGGGATGCCGCCATCTTGAAGCCTCACCCACGAAGGCGCAAAATGCGCAAGGGCTGATTTTTCCTACAGCCTCGTTGGACTTGCCAGTTTTACGCGGGTCGCAGCGGGTACTTCGGGAGCCATTCGTGACTCGTTTGGTTTCGATTGTATCTATGGCCGGCTTGCTTGCGTTGTCGGCCTGCTCGTACCGACCAACGTTCATCCCGGCGAGTCCGGAGCTCGCCGCCGCCGGACAGAGCGTTGGGGATGACCTCGTGAACAAGGGGGAGCCACCGGTACGTACACTGGTCCTTGACCCGGCGCAGGCTCGAAACTCATGCCTTGATGCCGGCGCCGCGCGCATTGAGGGCCGCCTCAGCGACGCCGACGCCCGCGAGTTGAATCAGATCGCTCAGGCGATCCATGCCGGTCCCGTCGTCCTTGTTCCGGGTGACTACGGAACAGTCCGTGTCCAGACCGGCGTCGAGTGCGGGCCTCTCAGCGGTCACGGTTTGGTCATGCTGTTTCGACGGTATCGCGGCCCGTTCCCAGACCAGCTCTACCGGGGCGTCTGGAGCGTCGCCGTGCAGGGAGAGTGGATGAGCTAGGAGCAGAGAGCGTCCAGCCCTTTTCCATCGGGGGCCTGGACCATCGCGGAGCGGAAGTCCAACTCGGCGCTGAACTGACGGCACGCGGGGTAGCGCTCGTCTGGATCCTGTGGTAGCCCTTGGCCGTCAGTTGGCGTAAATGGCTACAATCGTGCTCTATTCCAGATGCAATCGCCGCGTCCTTTCGTGTGCGCGCGGGCGGCGCACGTAGAGAGCGCGAACCGACACGATGGCGCTGCCACCTGGATCCGTCACACCAACGCGCGAGATTCAGCATCATTCCGGCCACCTGCGGCCGGGGCGAAGTCTGGCGATCGGAGTCTATGGTGGCATCGCGATTCTCTCTCTCGCCTTCTCGTTCCGTGTGACTGACGGCGAATGCACAGGTTGGTGTAACCGCATCAGAGACCTTGACGTTCCCGGTGAAATGGTTGCCCTGCTGACCTCGTATTACTACGGCACGAGCTTTCTGCCTTGATGGACCGGCCGTTGGGTTTGGGTTCTTACGAACACTTTCGTGTGGGGAACGCCTTTGCTTGTCGTGCTCTCGCTCATTAGACAGCGCCGACGCGTCGCAGGGAAACGTTGTTGACAAGGTTGCTCGTCACGCTATCTCTCACGCTCGACAAGTACTGCTTGTGGAGCCCCAGGGCTCGGAGGTGACAGAGATGCCGACAGCGACAGGGAACCGGACGCGGAGAGACCCAGGATGGGACCAGCCCGCGGGCGGTCCGGGCAATCGAGTACGGGTTTCCGGGGCTCTCGGAGCGCAGGCGGGCGCCGAGGGCGGCTCGGCCGGCGGCAGGGAGGGCGATTCGGCAGCGCGGGGAGATCGGCCGGAGGGCACTCCGGGCAATCAGGTACGGGATCCCGGGGTTCGCGGAGCCCAGGGCGGCTCGACCGGCGCCGGGGAGGCCGATTCGGGCGCCTCGGCGCGGGTTGTGGGGCCGGTCTTGGGTGTCCCTACCGAAAACCTATCCGCGCTCATGCGGCGAGCCTGGTGTAGCGATGAT
>CAZGOX010000439.1:0-2035 GCA_964527955.1 uncultured Opitutaceae bacterium
TCTGCGATCCTCACCCACTTCTACACGGGCACGACGCTCGGCACCGAGCGCCGCCTGAACGTGCGGGTGCTGCTGCTCGACGGGAAGAAGCAGGTCGCTCTCGACTCGACCGCAGCCTGGAGCGTCACCGACGCCGCCGGCACGACCGCGTCCCTCCCTCCCGGGAGGCTTGTGTTGGGAGCCGATCTGACCGTTAACGGACAGGTGCTCGTCTCGCCGCTCACTTTCACGCCGGGCGCCGCGCCGCTTCAGGCCGGCGGGAAGCCCTACCGCGGGAAGCTTGTCGTCACCGCGCTGAACGGGAAGCTCGAGGTCGTGAACGCGCTCACCATCGAGTCGTATCTGAAGGGGGTCGTCCCCTCGGAGATGCCCTCGAACTGGCCCGTGCAGGCGCTCGAGGCGCAGGCGGTGGCGGCGCGCACCTACGCGGTCTCGGGCCTCGCGAACCTCGTCACCGCGAGCACGTTCGATCTCTACAGCGACCAGCGGAGCCAGATCTACGGCGGGATCGACGCCGAGACCTCGCAGGCGAGCCAGGCCGTCGAGGACACGATCCACCAGGTCGTGCTCTACAACGGCGTCCCCGCCACCACGTACTTCTTCTCCAGCTCGGGTGGCGAGACCGCGAATGCCGCGGACGAGCTCGGAACGCCGATCCCGTACCTCGTCTCGGTGCCGGACCCCTACGACACGCTCGCTCCACACCACAACTGGGGGCCGGTGCTCTTCAGCGCCGCGCAGGTTGCGAAAGCGGTCAAGCTGCCCGGGACGCTCGTCGGGTTCCAGCCCACGCTCGACGTTTCGGGTCGCACGCACACGCTCGCGGTCACCGGCTCGGGCGGCCAGGTCGTCGTGACCGGGCCGGCGTTCCGCCAGGATCTCGGCCTCCGCTCGACCTGGTTCACGATCGGCTGGCTCGCGCTCACGCCGCAGCCGGCGCCGCTCCTCTACGGGACGACGACCGCGATCACCGGTGTAGCGCGCGGGCTGACGGGGGTGGTGCTCGAAGAGCGTCCGGCAGGCTCGACCTGGCAGACCGTCTCACCGGTCACCCCCGACTCGACGGGCGCGTTCAGCACCGCCGTGACGCCCGAAGTGACGACCCAGTTCCGGCTCACCGAGGGGACCGTGCATGCCGGTCTCGTCAAGGTGTCGGTCGTGCCGCTCGTACAGGCTGCGCTCGGAGTCGGGAGCGTTCAGGGAACCGTCCACCCGGCGACGGCCGGCTCGACCGTCGAGTTGCAGCTCCAGAGCGGCACGCAATGGGCCACGGTCGCGACCGGCGCAACCGACGAAGCGGGAGCCTTCCTGATCACCGCAGAGCTCGCCCCCGGCTCGTATCGGATCCGCTGCACGCCGGGTGCCGGCCTTTCGCCGGGAGTTTCCGGAACACTGCTGGTGCAATGACCCGGCTCCCCGCCCTGCTCGCCGTCGCTCTGCTCGCCGCATCCGCGACCGTCGCCGCGCACGCGCAGCCGCGCCGGCAGCTCGCATTCGACAACACGGAGCCCTACGCGGCGAAGCAGTGGTACCTGACCGAAGATCAGGCGTGGAGCTACTGGTCGAGCATGCCCGCGCTCGCTCCGGTGAAGGTTGCGGTGATCGACTCGGGAATCGACTACAAGCATCCCGAGTTCATCGGGCGGATCGTCGCGGGCAAGAGCTTCGTCGGCGGATCGTGGAAGCGGGACACCGACGGCCACGGCACCTTCGTCGCCGGCGAGATCGCTGCGAATCCCGCCAACGGCATCGGAATCGCCGGCCTCGCGTTCAACGCCCGGCTGATGATCGCGAAGGTCGTGAAGGCAGACGGATCGGTGTCTCTGCCCGGCGAGGTGGCAGCGATCAGATGGGCTGCCGATCACGGGGCACGCGTGATCAACCTGAGCCTCGGCGGCGTGCGCGACCCGCTCAATCACGGGCTCGACCAGTACTCGCCGGCGGAGCAGCAGGCGGTCGGATACGCCTATGCAAAGGGCGCCGTGGTCGTGGCCGCGATCGGCAACGGGCCCGAGTCCCCCGGCACTCCGTGGCC
>CAZGOX010000440.1:0-2028 GCA_964527955.1 uncultured Opitutaceae bacterium
TTCAGCCGGCCCTTCGAGAACTCGACGACCTTGGTCTGCCCGTCCCGCACGGCCTGCGCCAGATAGGTGGAGGAGAGGGCGTTCACGGCCTTCTGTCCGACTCCGTTCAGCCCGACCGCCTTCTTGAAGGTTTCGCTGTCGTACTTGGCGCCCGTGTTGATGATCGACACGCACTCGAGGAGCTTTCCCAGGGGAATCCCCCGGCCGTAGTCGCGCACCCGCGCGCCGGACTGCGTCACCTCGACCTCGATCTTCCTGCCGCAGCCCATCGTGAACTCGTCGACCGAGTTGTCTATGGTCTCCTTCAGCAGCACGTAGATCCCATCCTCCGGATGGGCTCCGCTCCCCAGCCGCCCGATGTACATGCCCGGGCGCAGTCGTATATGCTCGGTCGAGGAAAGGGTCTTGATGCTCGCTTCGGTGTAGCTGGACGCCATGCGGGAAGGGAACAGACAGACAGAGCCGGGCGCGGGCTGACAAGCGCATTTGAATCCGGATTGCGGGTCAGATTTGACAAGAAGCCGGGTAGGGACGCCCGGCCCGGGCGTCCGGGCATGCTTTCGGGCCCATTCGTAGTTCCCGGACGGGCGGGACGCCCGTCCCTACCTCCAATCGTTTGCTGGAATTGTTTCGGTCAAATGCGCGCAGTACCCTGGGATTGCCAACGCGCCGGGCCCTATCGCGCTCGGAGGTAGGGACGCCCGGCCCGGGCGTCCGGGCATGCTTTCGGGCCCATTCGTAGTTCCCGGACGGGCGGGACGCCCGTCCCTACCTCCAATCGTTTGCTGGAATTGTTTCGGTCAAATGCGCTCGGTGCCCAGGGTTGCCAACGCGCCGGGAATAGACAGATTCGCCTCATGAACCGGAAGCTACTTTGGATTGCCGGACTCGTTGTGGTCGTGGTGCTCGCAGCCTACGTCGGGCTCAGCACCTTCATCGGTTCGGCCGTCCGCGTGGGGGTGAACACGGTCGCCCCCCGCCTCACGCAGACGCGGGTCGTCCTGGACGGCGCCTCAATCTCACCCATCAGCGGCAGCGGGACCCTGACCGGGCTCTCGGTCGGAAATCCGGCGGGCTGGAGCAGCAACGACGCGTTCCGTTTCGAAAAGATCCACGTGGAGGTGGCTCCCTTTTCAGTCCTGGGCGACCACATCGTGGTCAAGGACGTCGAGATCGACGGGGCGGTGTTCAACTACGAGACCGAGATCGTCTCCAGCAACATCGGCGATTTGTTGAAGACCCTCGAGGGCCAGTCCGCCAAGGACTCGGCGCAGGCGGCCTCCGGCGGCGGGAGGCCGATGAAGATCGAGATCCGGCGCTTCAGGATGCAGGGCGGGAAGGTCCGCCTGGGCACGGGGGACGCCGCGATCATCATCCCCATGCCGCCGATCGAGCTCCATGACCTCGGCACCGGGGAAGGAGGCGCCACGCCGGCCGTGATCGCGCTGGACGTCATGCGAAGCGTGACGGAGAGCGTGATCGGGGCGACCGCCAGGGCCGCCGGCAAGGTCGGCTCGACCATGGGAGCGGCCGCCGGGGAGGCCGCCAAGAAGGCGGCCGAGGGACTCAAGAGCCTTTTCTGATGAAAATCACCTACTACCTCGAAGTGATCTCCTCCTGGTGCCACTGGGTCGAGCCGACCTGGGCCGGGCTCAAGACCCGCTACGCGGGGCGCGTGGATTTTGACTGGAAGATCGCCCTCATGAACCCCGCGGACTACCCCGTATCGCGCGAGCAGTGCGAGTGGTTCTACCGCCGGAGCGGCGGCACGGTCATGCACTCGCCGTACATGCTGAATTCCGGCTGGTTCGAGGCGCGCCGCAAGGGCGTGTACCTCGCGCCGAACCTGATGGCCGAGGCCGCCAGGGACTTCGGCTTTTCCGGGGACGAAGTGCGCATTGCCCTGGCCGAGGCTGCCCTGCGCCGGGGGCGCAAGGTGGGCGGCATGGCGGAATCCGCGAATGTGGCCGCGTTGGCCACCGGGATTGACGCCGCGAAGCTTCGCGAGCGGGCCGAGTCGCCCGAGGT
>CAZGOX010000441.1:0-2026 GCA_964527955.1 uncultured Opitutaceae bacterium
TCGGGCTCTCCGAAAAGGATCTCCAGCAGGAGGTCAAAAGCAGGGACCTTCCAGTGCTGGAGTACCGTCTAACCCGGCGTTGATCCCGCCGGAACTTCGGCCCGCGGGGTAACGCCCGACGGAACGCCCGGAGGTCCCGTCAGATCGAATGAGAGCGGGAGTGTGGACGCTGCCTAACCGGCCGTTGCAGCGGACGGGGCTTCACCCCGCCGCTGAACGGCGGTATCGTCAGCCGACGGAGCGATGGCTATGGAGATTGACGAGATCGAATGGCTCGAGCCGTGGTCCGCGGTGGTCGATGATGGGATGCGGGCACAACTCGAGAGCGAGCTGGCCAGGGAGGTGGGACCAGGACATCTCCTCTTCCAACGGAAGGCGAGAGCGCTCGCCCGAAGATACGATCAGGACGACGTCCTCTATGCAGTCGCGGGTCCATCCCAACTTGCGGCCGTTCACTTGAGTTACGCCGCCCAACCCGATCAGCCTTCCCGGCCGTCGACGACGCTGTTCGACAACCTGACCGCCTTCATCGAAAGGCGAATGAAGCCGGACCACCACGGATACTCCGGCTAACCTGCCGTCGCAGACGGACGAGCCGCCGCGGGGAGGGTGCTGGCTAACAAGCCGCTGCGGCGGACGGGGCTTGCGCCCGGCCGCTGACCAGGTCCTGACGGCCGGCACTGAAATGCTGAAGATCTTCCTCCTGCTGAGCGCCGTCGCCGCCGCTGCCGGTGCGCTCGCGGCGCGGCGCCTCCGAGGATCATCGCCAGGACTTCAGCGCTGCGCTCAGATCGGCGCGTATTCCCTCGTGGGCGGCGTTGCCGTATGGCTCGGGCTGATCGCCTCACCCATCGTGGACCTGGTGCATCGGTGAAGCTGTCCGCCCTGGAGTTGCAGTGGACCATCGGCCTTGTGATCCCGGGGACTCCAAGAGACGATAACCCTTGATGCTGCCCAACCAGGCGCCGCAGTCGGGGCGGGCGCGTCGGTGGCGGCGCTCTCGCGCCCTCCGCTGACCGGTTGTATCGTTAACCACACGAGGCGCGGACGAATGAGCAACGCAAGCTGGGTCTGTTTCGATTGCAGGCGCGTCGTGCGACGACCGACCTATCCACGAACGGTGGTGCCCTGTCCTGGGTGCGGGAATGCGTGTTTCTGCCTCGGTCGCAGGATCCCGGTGCCGCGAAAGGACAAAGTCGGAGCGTGGAGGATCCTCAGGAACGAAATGCGGGCGATGACCATGGCGTGGGAGCTGCGGCGTGAAAAGGAAGGCGTCGCGCGCCGCCATGAAATCGAAAGGCAGCTTCGCAAGTTAGAGTCGCTGCCGACCGAGCCCTCACGCGCTCGCCAGATCAAGAGGCTGCGCGAGGGGCTTGCTGGTGGCTGACAGGGCGTTGCCACTGACGATCAGCTGAACGCCAGCTCGTTCGGCGGACGAGGAGAACATGCGGCCACGCGTGCCACAAACCATGCAGGTGTTGGCCTCTGCCGTGGCGGTCGCCTTCCTGGCGCTTGCCGGTTCTTTCGTCCTGGCGCGGCGCACGGCGTCGCGGATCTTGCGGGCGCCCGACCTCCAGCCCGTCCAGATGTCATTTGAACCTCATTGGTGGAAACGTACGCCGACCGAGCCGTCCAGGTTGATCGTTTGGCGCGCATGGGCGTGCGACGTGTGGGGTGGTACCTGCTGCTTTCCGCCGCAGATCGGGCTCTCCGCACGCGGCGAGGTGCTCGAGAGACGACCCCTGGAAACGGAACGTGTGATCGAACATTCGAGATCACCAGCTGGCGTGGATCGTGTCCTCGCGTCCCTCGTCATCGGCCGGATCGAGAAGCGCTTGCCCGATCCTGAATCGTTGCGAGGGCTATCCGATGCCGAGGCTGACCTCATGGCAGCGTTCGTGGCCCATGACGATATCTGGCGCAGGGGGCACTACTACTGGTACCAGGGGAAGGGTCGCGAGCAGACGCTGCGAGCCGCAGAAGCCTTCGAGCGGTTGGGGGAGATTCCCGCCGCGAACGCGATGCG
>CAZGOX010000442.1:0-2022 GCA_964527955.1 uncultured Opitutaceae bacterium
ACCTGGTGGAGAGCCCGCAGCACGTCCTCAAGTCGATCGTCGAGCCCTGGCTTGCGCGTGGGTGGTGCCGCAGGTTTGTGGTCAACTTGAAGATGGGAAGGGTCGATCCGCTCGCGCTCCTGGCGGAATTGGGCTCGCCTACCTCTCCGTTCACGCTGCACGGCTCGGGCGTGCGTTTCCGCCACCTGTACCATGACCGCGACGAGGTGACTGTCACCGGGCGATCGAAGGGATAGGGCCCATACGAGCCGCTCGACGGCGAAGGGCAAACCGGAGCGCAAACAGGCCCGCTGCCCACGGGGGAACGATCAGGATCGCGGTCAGATCCCAGCGATCAACACGCGCGCAGCGCCGCCGACCATCACCGCCCAGATAAGGTTTACCATGGTGCCGCCCAGGAAGAATCCGGGGTTCTTCTTGATTTCATCGGAGCGGACGAGTGCTTTGGCGGCGAAGACGACTGCGATGCCCGTTTCCTGCCCGAGGAGTATAAAGGTCAGGACTATGAGGTTCTCGCACTTGCCTATGACGGCTGACGGGTCGAATCGGGGACCAACCGGATCCCTGACGGGCTTTGGAAAATGGCGGGGAAGCACGAAATACCTCACCACGGGCCCACTGAGGGCGAGCGTTACCAGATAGGCCGCCGCGATGACCGCAACCTTCACCCACAGGCCCTCGACAAGCGGAGGGGTCACGAGAAACGGAGTCTGGGCGGGCGCCGGGGGCACGGTGGTGTCCGCCAGCTAGACTCGGCGCTGGAGCTCGGCAAGCATTTTACGGATCGCGGCTCTGGCGCGTTCAAGGTCCCGGAATCGGCCGCGTACAACCGCACTCGAGACGGCCTGCTGGCTCCGGTGGGTTCGGAGCCCGATCTCGTGCTGTGTCGGGGCGGTCTCCGAGAAGCCGGACATCAGGCCGGCGACCTCCCGGACCGCTGCCGGCCATCCTTCACAGATCGCCGAATCGAGGGCCGCGGCGGCCTCCACGGCATCGGCGAGGAGGCGGGCCGGGTCCTTTTCCGCGGGGTCGAGGGCCAGCGGCATTCGCTCGCGCCGCGCCCTCTCCAGCGCCTCGGAGGCGAGGAAGAAGGCCGATCCGTCCATCTTGCCGGCGTCCCGATCGCGGGAGAGCGCCCGGACTTCGCCATAGGCTGCGGCGAGGCGGAAGCGCAGCGGGTGGATCCCGAGGTTCAGGAGGGTCAGGATCTCGAAGACAGGCTCGGGCGACTCCAGCACGCCGACGAACTCGTCGATCCCCTTGATCAGCCTCAGGGGGGCCCAGACCGCGCTTGGGTACGCCTTGTTGGCGCGGGCAAGGGCCCGGTCGATTCGCGCGCGGAGGTCCGGGTGGGAGCGCACGCGACGCGACCGGACCATGTCCCCGACGACGACCCATCTGAATGTCGGCTTCATGGCCGGAGGGAAACCGCAGGCGGCCCGGTGTGTCAACAAACAACTTTTAAAGGTTGTACTAATAATAACAACCTTTTATGGTTGTTATTGAGGGACGGAAGGGGGAGCCCGCCGCCCCTTCGACTCGCCTGCGGCTTTGCCCAGGGCGGGCTGTCAGACGAGCAGGTCCAGGCGTTTGTCGCCGGCGGAGTCCGCGATGAGCCTTGCCAGGCGTCTTAGCCGGGCCTCGTAAGCCTTGAACCCTGGCGGGCGCATCCTGCCGGCCGCGGTCAACCGCTGCACATGGCGGACGTTGACGAGGCTCCACGTGCTCCGGGGTTCTCTCGGCGTGAATCGTGTCGAGAAGCTGTGGGCGTCCACCCTGCGGCGAACGCCGTCGATCCAGCCAAAGCACAGGGCCTCGTCCAGGGCCTCGGGATAGGTCATCCCATGCCTGCCCCAGGACTTGGTGTGTATGCCGACCATCAACTCGGTCTCCGTGGCGTGATGGGCCTCCAGCCAGTCCCGGAAGGCCGATGCGGAGGGGAAGAAGGTCGGTCTCATGGCAGGAAGATGAATCGGCTTTTCAGGGGAGCGGGCCTTGCTACGATGGCCCCGTGATCACCAA
>CAZGOX010000443.1:0-2021 GCA_964527955.1 uncultured Opitutaceae bacterium
TTGCATGTGTCCGGCCCTCGGTGAGGGTCGGGCAGTCGCCACCGCGCTGACTTCGCTGGCGCAGCAGCCCGATGCCTCCGCCACGATAACCCGGACGCTGTTCGTCGGCCTCGCAATGATCGAATCGACCGCGATCTACTGCTTCGTCGTCTCAATGATTCTCATATTTGCCAACCCGTTCTGGAACCATGTCATAGCCGGAGCGACCCAAGCGGCGGGAAAGTGAGCCATGCTCATCGATTGGTTCACCGTCGGCGCGCAGGCGCTCAACTTCCTCATCCTCGTGTGGCTGATGAAGCGCTTCCTTTACAAGCCCATCCTCAATGCCATCGACACGCGGGAAAAGTTGATCGCTGCGGAACTGGCGGATGCCGCCGCGAAAAAGGCCGAAGCCCAAAAGGACCGCGACGACTTCCAGCACAAGAACGAGGAATTCGACCAGCAGCGCGCCGCACTCATGAGCAAGGCAACAGACGAGGCCAAGGCCGAACGTCAGCGGCTCTTGGACGAAGCGCGCAAGGCGGCTGATGCCTTGAACGCCAAGCGACTGGAAACACTGAGGAGTGACGCCAAAAACCTGAATCAGGCCATCGCCCGCCGGACGCAGGAGGAAGTATTTGCGATCACCCGCAAGGTCCTGGCCGATCTTGCCACGACGAGCCTGGAGGAACGCATGGGCGAGGTGTTCACACGCCGCTTGCGAGAAATGGATGCCAAAGCGAAGGAGACGCTTGGAGCGGCCCTCAAAACGACGCGTGAGCCAGCGGTCGTGAGCAGCGCTTTTGATCTGCCACAGGAAGAACGTGCAAAAATCCAAAATGCGATCAACGAAACTTTCTCGGCCGATGTTCATCTTCGCTTCGAGACTGCACCAGACCTTGTCGGTGGAATCGAACTCAGTGCGAATGGACAGAAAGTGGCCTGGAGCATCGCGAACTACCTCGCGTCGCTAACGAAGGGCGTCGGTGAGCTTTTAAAGGAGCAGGACAAGCCCGATCCCAAAGTCGCGCCCAAACCTGGCGCGACGACCGCGCCAAAACCCGAAGCGGACGTCGAACCCAAGGCCAAGTCTAAACCTGAAACCAACGCCGAGCCCAATCCACCGGCCAAAGTAGAACCGCCTAGGGATGCAATAGCTGCATCGAAGCCTGAAGAGGCGAAGGCAGTGCCGATTCCAGAAGCCGAGGCGAAGCCCAAAACAGAATCGGAGGCCAAGGTTACACCCAAGCCCGATACCGAGGCCACGTCCAAACCCAAGGTCGAAGTCAAGGCCGAGGCGAAAATGGTTGAGCCAAAGACCGCATCCGCAAGCACATGAGTGCGGCGCCCGAATCTTTACAGGGCGTCTTCGACCGCGTGTTTGCGGGAATCGGCCAGGTGCGAGGCGCCCTTGCGCCTCATCTGAATCCGCACGAGGTCGGCACGATAACCAATGTATCCACAGGCATCGCCCTAGTCTCTGGCCTTCCCAGTGTGGGCTTTGAAGAGCTGCTCGAGTTTCCCGGCGGCGTCTTCGGCATCGCCTTCAACATAGACGAGGACGAAATCGGCGTCGTGCTGCTTGGCGAATACTCTCATCTGCATGCGGGCGATGAAGTTGAGCGCACAGGCCGCGTCATGGACGTGGCCGTAGGCGACGGATTGCTGGGTCGGGTGATCGACCCGCTTGGCCGGTCGCTCGATGCCGGCGGACGGGTGGCCGCCAGCTTGCGTCTGCCAGTCGAACGCCCCGCCACGCACATCATGGACCGCGCACCCGTCACCGTGCCGCTCCAGACCGGCCTCACGGTCGTCGATGCGCTCATTCCCATAGGGCGCGGCCAGCGCGAGTTGATTCTTGGCGATCGCCGCACGGGCAAAACGGCCATTGCGATCGACACCATCATCAACCAGCGGGACCGGAATGTCGTGTGCGTCTATTGCGCCATTGGACAACGGGCTTCCGCCGTGGCGAAGGTCGTGGCGAGCCTGCGCGAAAAGGGTGCGATGGACTACACCGTGGTCGTGGTCGCCGAAGGCAA
>CAZGOX010000444.1:0-2011 GCA_964527955.1 uncultured Opitutaceae bacterium
CGCTCGATGCCCATGCCAAAGGCATAGCCCGTCCACACCGCGGGATCGTAGCCCACGGTCTCAAACACGGCGGGGTCGACCATCCCGCAGCCGCCGATCTCGATCCACTCCTTGTTCACCTTGGGAAGGTGCCGGGCCGACAGGTCGACCTCGAAGCTCGGCTCGGTGTACCCGAAGTAGTGCGGCCGGAAGCGCGTCTTCGTGTCCGGGCCGAGCAGCGAGGCGAAGATGTGGTCCAGGAGGGCCTTGAGGTCGCGCACCGTCACCCCCCGGTCGACGCAAAGGCATTCCAGCTGGTGGAAGTTCGCCGAGTGCGTCGCGTCCGTGGTGTCCCGGCGGTACACCCTGCCGGGCGAGACGATCCGGATCGGCGGCGCGCTCCCCAGCATCGTGCGGATCTGCACCGAGGATGTGTGCGTGCGCAGAAGGTAGCGCTCCCCCGGGATCCTCTTGGCCACGTTCGAGAACCGCGCCGACGCCGGAAGGTAGAAGGTGTCCTGCGCGTCGCGCGCCGGATGGTCGGCCGGGGTGTTCAGGGCGTCGAAGCAGTAGAATTCGGTTTCCACCTCGGGGCCATCGGCCACCGAGAAGCCCACCTTGCGCAGGATCCGGCACATCTCCTCGCGCACCTGGGTGAGCGGGTGGAAGGTGCCGGGGCCGGGGTCGGGCGACGGAAGGGTCGGGTCGACGGGGAGGCCGATCTCGGCCGCAAGCTCGGCCTGCCGGATGCGCCCCAGCGCGGCGTCCAGCTGCGCCTGCAGCAGCGCCTTGGTCTCGTTGATCAGCTTCCCGAGGGCGGGGCGCTCCTCCTTCGGCACCGAGCCCATTTGCTTCATCAGCCCCGTGAACTCGCCGTGGGGGCCGACCCAGCGTGCCTTGGCCGCCTCGAAGTCGGGGCGGCCGCCCAGGGCCGCCAGCTCGCGGGTGGCCCTGGCCAGAAGGGCTGAAAGTTGCTCCTGCATGAGGCGAAACAGGAAGTGCGACGTCGCCGCCCCCGTTGCGACCCCGGGTCAGGTCTTGGGCGCCGCGGCCGCCTTGGCCTTCAGCGCCTCGCGCGCCTCGCGCACCAGGACGGCGAAGGCCGCCTCGTCGCGCACGGCGATGTCGGCGAGGACCCGCCGGTCGAGGAGGATCCCCGCCGCCTTGAGGCCCTCGACGAAGCGGCTGTAGCTCATGCCCGCCTCGCGGCAGGCGGCGTTCAGGCGAACGATCCAGAGGGCGCGCCACTCGCCCTTCTTCTTGCGGCGGTCGCGGTAGGCGTACTGCCAGGCGTGCTGGACGGCCTCCTTGGCGTATCGAAAAAGCTTGGACTTGTTCCCGAAGTAGCCGCGGGCGTACTTCAGGACCTTCTTGCGGCGCTTGCGCGACGCGGGCGAGTTGGTTGCACGAGCCATGTTGTGTCTTTCCTTTTTAGGTTGGCGCCGGCGGGTCGGCCTTGGGATTTCACCCGCCGTGCGAGGTTGGGTTCAGGTCAGAGACCAAAGGGAAGGCAGCGCTTGAGCGGACCTGCATGGCCCGGAGCGACAAGCTTGTCCCTGGAAGCCCGCCGCTTCTGCTTGTTGCTCTTGCAGGCGAGGAGGTGGCGGAAGCCTGGGGTTCTGCGCACCAGCTTCCCCGTGGAGGTCAGCTTGAATCGCTTGGCGACGGATTTCTTGGTCTTTTGCATGAGGGAAGTGTCCAAAACAGACATCCCGCTCCCCGCTGTAAAGGGCAAAATGGAGGAGAAGGAGGGTCAGTTTGCCTGAAATCGGGTAGGGACGCGCGGCTCGCGCGTCCGGGCAGACCTGTGACCCTGAGGGGACCAACAGACGTGTCCGGGTCTGCGACTGGCCCTTCGGTATGCCCGGACGGCCGGGCCGGCCGTCCCTACCCCGGAACGCTGAATCCCTCCTCCATCTTGCCAACATCGCTGTTGACATGGATGCTGCGCGTGCGAGGTTGACCCCCCTACTTTTTGGCTTCCTAGCTCAATGGTAGAGCAGCTGACTCTTAATCAGTAGGTTCGGGGTTC
>CAZGOX010000445.1:0-2010 GCA_964527955.1 uncultured Opitutaceae bacterium
CGTCGGCCGCAGACTTTTTCCATATGTCCGCAGAAGGGGGATTCGGGCCGGCTGAGAGCAACTACGGCCAGATGCTTGCCTTCGGGCGCGGCCTCCCCGCCCCGGATCTGCCCCAGGCGTACGCTTGGCTGACGTTGGCCGTGGAGAGCGGCATGGATCCCTCCGCCCGCGATGCGGTTGCCCAGAAGCTGAGTTCGGACCAGATGGACCAGGCGAGGGCGACGCTTGCCACATTGCGGGCGCATTTCGGCAAGGCAGCCCCCGAGGTTGCGCCCCCGGCTGCAGCAAATGGTCAGCTCGCCAAGATCCAGGCGGACCTGGACGCCGCGCACGGCGACCTGGACAAAGTCCGCGCGGACAACGCACGGCTCGGCACCATGGTGGACAGCCTCCGGACCGAGAACGCAGCGCTGGCCCAGACACTGGCGACGGCCAAGTCGGCGATGTCGGGGGCGGTGCCGGCGGCCCGGGCCGCCGACCTCCAGTCGCAGATCAGGGATTTGCAGCAGCAGATAGCCTCGGTCCGCGCCGACGACGAAGCCGCCCAGCGGAGGATCAAGGACTTGACGGCCCAAGCCCAGGTCCAGGCCCAGGCTTTGGCCAAGGCCCAGACTCAGGTGCAGGCGCCGTCTCCGACCGCGGCCCCGGCGCCGGGCGCAGGACCATCCGCAACCCAGCCGGCCATGAGCGGGGACGATGCGGCGTCTGAGATCAACGCCTTGAAGAAGGACAACTCGGACCTGAATGACGAGGTCAAGCAGTCCGTGATCGAGCTCTCAAACCTCGGCGCCCAGCTCAGGGCGGCCGAAAAGATGCTGGATGCCCACGGCGAGAGCCTGCCCGCCCCGACCCAGGAGGCCCAGAACCCGCAGGCGGGTTTCCCTCCTCCGCATGCGCTCGCCGATGCATTGGAACAGGCGCAGGCCGCGAACCGAAGCCTGGCCGAGCAGAGCAGGCGGTGGTCGGATACCGCAAAGGCGGCCGAGGCCGAGGTCGCCAGGTTGCGTTCGCAGGTCGGCGCGGCGGCGGCCCAGGCGAGCCCCGGTCAGGCGGACGAGAGAAGGAGGATCCAGAACCAGGTGAATGAGCTTGCGGCGAAGGTCGCGCAGGGGACCGCGGATCTTTCCAGACTCCGGTCGGAGAATGCCCGGCTGGAGCAGGCATCGGGAGAGGCCTCCGAGCAGGCGCGGGTGCTCGCAAAGCAGCTTGCCGCGACCAAGGAGGAGGTGGCGGACCGCGACAACGTGCGTCTGGCGCAGGTGACCACCCTCGAGAGCGAAATTTCCAGATTGAAGCAGAAGCTCGCGGAAAATGAGAGGGCGGCGATGCAGCAGGGCGGGAGCGTGGGCCAGCTGACGGCGGCCAACCAGAAGTTGGAGAAGAACCGAGAGGCGGCCCAGGCGACCGCCGACGAGGCGCAGGCCGAGGTAAAGGAGCTCAACGCCCGGCTGGCGCATGCCGATGCGCTCGCGGCCCAGGTTGCCGACTTGAAGCAGAAGATTGTCGAGGATGAGAGGGCGTCCGCCAGCCAGGCCGACGGCGCGAGGGCCTTGGCCGCGGAAAACCAGAAACTGGAAGGCGACGCGAGGGACGTGAAGGGCCGGCTGGACACCTTGTCCGCGAAGCTCGCCCGGGCGGAGTCCGACCTGTCCGATGCCCGGGCGCGGAACGCGCGCCTCGCGCAAAACTCCGGGGCCAGCGCGGAGCAGGCCCAGCAGGAGGCGAATCAGCTTGCCCGCCAGGTCGCCGAACTCAAGCAGAGGGCCTCGGACAGCGGCAAGGCCTCGGCGCAACAAGCCGCAAGCCTTGCGGCCCTGACCGAGGCCAACCAGAAGCTCGATGGGGAAAGGTCCGCCCTGCAGCGGCAGCTGGACGACTTGCAAAGGAATGCGGATAACTCGAAGGCGCAGCTCGCCGAGCTGCAGAACCGGCTCGACGCGAGCAACCGCAGCAACGCGGACCTCACGGCCCAGCTGACGGCCCTGTCGGCCAAGGCGGCCCAGCAGGCCG
>CAZGOX010000446.1:0-2006 GCA_964527955.1 uncultured Opitutaceae bacterium
TCCGAACCGGGCGGCGAGCATCGAGGGGAGGCAGGCCTCCAGCACGGCAAGGTTCCCGACCACATTCGTGCGGAACACCCGCTCGTGGTCGCGCAGGCGTTCGACAGGCGACTTTGCGGAAGGGTCATCGAGCCGGGACGCTGCAAGGACGACTCCCAGGCGGGAAGGGCCGATCTCCCGTATTCTCTCCGCCAGCGCCCCAAAGCCCCTGGCATAGTCCTCCAGGTCCAGCTCGAACAACTCGGCGCCGGCCGGGCACGGGCCAAGGGCCGCAAGCGTCCGTTCATTCGATTCCCGGCGCCCGACCAGCACCAACCTGACGCCCAGCCCGGCGAGCCGCGCCGCGATGGCCCGTCCGATGCCGCTCCCGGCGCCTGTGAGAATGCACACATCCGTCATCTAAGGCTTCTCCTTTGATCGGTAGATCGTTTCCACGATCTCCAGCACTCGAATCCCCTCCCGCAGTCCCGGCGAGGGATCGCGGCCCGTGCGGATATCCCCGACGAATGCCTCAAGCTCGCGGGTCCAGGATTCATCGCCCGGGGGGAATTTCCAGATCGTTGTCTCCGGGGGGCCCATCTGCGGGAGCATCCGGTACAGGGCGATCCTCTCGGTTCCATAACTTCCTCCGAGGCCGTCGATCGCAATCTTTGCGTTGCGGCCGTAAATTTCCATGGAGAACAGATTCTTCCATTCCGTACAGCTTGCCTGGAGCCAGGCGGTCTGCCCGGCGCCGGTCCGCAGGCTGACGAAGGCGTTGTCGTCGACCGGCATGTCCCAGAAGTAGGTGGCGACATGGCCCTCTACGGATGAGAAGTCCCCGAGAAACCAGCCCGCGAGGTCGATCAGGTGCACTCCCTGGTCGATCAGTTCTCCACCGCCGGACAACCGCGGATTCGCCCGCCACTCTCGGTCGTAACCAGGGCGGCCCCCATGGCCGTAGCGGCCCCTGATGAACATCAGCGGGCCCAAGACGCCATCATCGACCAGGGAGCGAGCCTTCTGCAAGGCGGGATGAAAGCGGTGGTTGTAGCTGATCCGCACCCTGATTCCAGCTGGAGTCGCCGCGAGTACGGCCTTGAGCTCGGCCGCCTTGAGCGAGCCCGGCTTTTCGATGATCACATGGCGGCCAGCCTGGACCGCTGCGAGGGCCGCGGGCGCGAGGGCCGCGTTGGGCGTCGATACGATGATGGCGTCGACCTCGCGATCGGCCAGAACTGCGTCGATGGAGGTGACCGGCTTGCAAGCCGGGGCCTGTCTGGCAAGTTCAGTGGCGCGCCCGACATCCGGGTCGCAGGCATAGCGCAAGGCCGTCCCAGGCACGGCCGCAAGGGCTGCGGCGCGCTTGCGGCCTATAAGTCCGCAGCCTATCTGGGCGAATTGGATCAGCGCCTTCATGAGCCGCCTTCGTAGACCCAGGGATTTGCCTCAAGCCAGCGCAGGGTACGCACGATTCCCTCTTCAATCGTAAGCTTGGGCTTCCAGCCGGTCGCCTGGAACTTCTTGGTATCCAGAAAAATGCAGGGATTGTCGCCGATCCATCCGCGGTCCCCTCCCGTGTGGCGGAGTTCCGGGTTCAACCCAAGGGCAGCTGCAATGAAGCCGATCGAGTCGTTTACCTGCACATACTCGGGGGTCCCCAAGTTGTAGATCGTCGCGCCGGGCTTCGGGGGCCGGCTGTCGCCCGGGCGGACGGTATTGAACATGGCATCCACGCAATCCTGCACATAGAGGTAGCTTTTTCTCTGCGAGCCGTCGCCGAGGACCCGAAGCCAGGCCGGATGCTCAAGCAATTGCCTGTGAAAGTCGTACACGTGGCCGTGAGTATATCTCTCGCCCAGGATGGAGACAAACCGAAAGATCCATGCCTCGAACCCGAACCCTTCGCAATAGGAGGAAATGAGCCCCTCGCCGGCGATTTTGGAAGCGCCGTAGAGGGATGTCTGGACCGGAAAGGGCGCGTCCTCAGGGGTGGGGATCACGGCCGCCTCCCCATACACGGAGCC
>CAZGOX010000447.1:0-2002 GCA_964527955.1 uncultured Opitutaceae bacterium
TTGACTTCCCGTTCCAGTGCCCGGCGATTTTGGCGACGTGGTGCGTGCTGGTCGCCCTGGCGGGGCGGTGGCTGGATTTGGAGACGAAGGTCAGGGAGTAGGGTGGGGAGGGGCGGGCCCTTCGACATGCTCAGGGCCGCGGGCAAGCTCTGCCTGTCGAACGCGCGAGCAAGCTCGCTGACCTACAGGGGAGGGGAAATCATACCGAGACTTGAGACACGTAATGTGTGTAACAGGCAATAAAGTGTAGTTTAACTATATATCGATAATAGGCAATTAGTTGCTTTTTAATTGACTGAATCGTCATAACCGGTAGGTTATTGCTCATATGGTAGAAGTCATTAGATCACCTGCCGAGTTGCAACAGGAGTTGGGCATGGCTCTGCGAAAACTACGGATAGATCGCGGTATGACTCAGTCCGAGGTCGCCGCAAAGGCGGGCATCGCCGTCCGCTCACTCGCGACTTTGGAGCGCGATGGCAGATCATCGTTGGAGACCTTTGTGCGGGTGCTCAACGCCCTGCAGGCCACCGACCTCATACGAAACCTCGCACCCCAGACACAGGTCAGCCCGTTGGCTCTGCTCCGAAACGAGGGCAAGACGCGCTATCGGGTGCGCCACCGGAGAAATCAAGGATGAGCACGAGAGCAATCGGTGTCCGCATCTGGGGCAGGAATGTCGGCGCGGTCGCTGCGGAACCGACCCTCGATGCCTATGTGTTCGAGTACGAGCCGACCTGGCGCAGTCAGGGAATCGAGTTGTCCCCGTTCCTGATGCCGGTCGCTGGGACGCAAACCCGGTTCGTGTTCCCCTCGATCGCCCCATCCTTCCAGCGATTGCCCGGCCTGCTTGCCGACGCGCTGCCTGACAAGTTCGGGAATGCCCTCATCGATGCATGGATGGCCCAACATGGCACCTCCAAGGAATCGATCACGGCATTGGACCGGCTCGCCTACATGGGCAAGCGCGGCCTGGGCGCGCTCGAATTCCGTCCTGCCAGGGGTTCGGCAACCGAGAGCCAGAAGCCGCTTGAAATGAAAACTCTGGTGGAGGAGGCGCGAAGGGTTTTGCACGGTGGCTTGGCCGGTGATGCGCAGGTCCAAACGGTGCTGGGCAACATCATCCGTGTGGGCACCTCCGCGGGAGGCGCCCGGGCAAAGGCGGTCATCGCATGGAATCCAAGGACCGATGAAATCCGCAGCGGTCAATTTGAGGTCCCTGAAGGGTTCGAGCACTGGTTGCTCAAGTTTGACGGCGTCGGCGAGGACCTGGAGCTCGGAACCACCGCCGACTATGGCCGCATTGAATACGCCTATTCCCTCATGGCGGCGAGGGCCGGCATCACGATGGCGCCATGCCGCTTGCTGCGTGAAAACGGCCGTGCGCATTTCATGACGCAGCGCTTCGATCGCACGGGCAACCGGAAGCACCACGTCCAGTCGCTGTGTGCGCTCCAGCACCTGGATTACAACCAACGTGCCACGCATGCCTACGAACAGTACTTCATGGCGATCGTCCGGCTGAAGCTCGGCGACGGCGCCCTGCAGCAGGCGTTTCGCCGGATGGCGTTCAACGTGATGGCCAGGAATTGCGATGACCACACCAAGAACTTTGGATTTCGGATGCAGGAGGGGGGAGCCTGGGAATTATCCCCGGCCTACGATGTGACCCACGCACATCAGGCGGACAGCCTCTGGACGGCGAGGCACTTGATGAGTGTGAACGGCCGATTCGACGACATTGCCCGGGCCGACCTGCTGGCGCTGGCCGATCGGTTTCAGGTGCCCCATGCAAAGGAGCTGCTCAACGAGGTGCGGGGCGCGGTGGCGGAGTGGCGAAGGTTTGCGGAAGAAGCCGAAGTGCCGCAGGGCAAGGTCGCCGTGGTTGAAGAGGATCTGCGCCTTGTTTGAGGATCAAGCGTGGGAAAGGCTCACATACATCATGGGGTGATTGCCGGCACTTTGAGGCCTTCGGCGGTGGCGGCGGAGGCTTGGCGGCGGT
>CAZGOX010000448.1:0-2000 GCA_964527955.1 uncultured Opitutaceae bacterium
GCGATGCCGCGTGCCCGCGTTGGTGTCGTCGGCCTCGGAGGAGGCGGCAGTCACATCGTCCAACAGCTTGCCCACCTAGGGTTTATGGACTTCGTGCTTTTTGATCCGGATGTCATTGAAAATTCGAATCTGAACCGACTTGTGGGAGGGACAGCCGACGACGTCCGCCGGGCACGACCTAAAACCGCGATTGCCAGACGGACCATCAAACGGGTGCGTCCTAAGGCCAAGGTTGAAGCCCGCCAGTGTCCCTGGCAAGAGGAGGCCGAGTTGCTCCGTTCTTGCGACCTCATATTTTCCTGCATCGATGGATTCGACCAGAGGCGCCAGATCGAGGCTGCAAGCCGGCGAGCCTTGATACCCTTGATCGATATCGGGATGGACGTCTTTAAGGCTCCGGATGGGGGCTACTCCGTCGCCGGCCAGGTCATTCTCTCGATGCCCGGATACCCCTGTATGTCGTGTTTGGGTTTCCTTAACGATCAAACTCTTGCTCGAGAGGCCGAGCGCTATGGGGATGCTGGTGTGCAACCCCAGGTAGTCTGGTCGAACGGCATTCTAGCATCTACGGCGGTCGGGATTGCCGTGGATCTCCTTACGGGCTGGAGCGGGTCCATTAGGGCACCGGTTTATCTCTCCTACCGAGGGAACGACGGAACTTTAGTTGCACATCCTCGGCTCGCCTATGTCGACGAAGGCTCTTGCCCACATTATCCGCTTTCGGAATGCGGAGCACCCGTATTCAGATCGATTGGCTGACGGGCCTTCCAGTTGTTTCCATCCGCTAGGTTTTATGCCGGTCTCTTCGACGACGGGCCACGGGCCGAAGTAATCTGGGCGCGAGTCGACCTGGATGCGGGAGCCGGTCGCTTGGGACGCCTCAGTTCAATATCGGCCCTAATTCTTGCCAATTCGAGTGACCATTGACTGGCGGCAACCTTTCGGCCGTAGATGATGCTTGGATCGGCGCCAACAGAGCTTTCCCGAGCTAGTTGGCGCGCCTTACGGGTCTCCGCCGAAACCTGATCGAGAGTCTTTCCTGCGGCCTGCCGCTTCACGTGACCCCGAATTTCGCGCTCGATTACGGTCATACCCATTTCTGCAAAGCGTCGTGTTTCCCAATCCAGGGTGCAAGCCATGTCGGAATCGGATCAGAACTCATGCTATTGGTACCCGCCTGGTGCCCTCTTTTGACAACATCGCCTACCGTTCCATAAGGCAAGTAGCCACGTCAGCCAGCGACTGAAGAAAGAGGTATCCTGCCTCACGCATTAGTTGGTCCGACAGCGGCGACAAATGATAACAACAAGAAACACAAAGAAACACCCGATCGATCCTAGCAAGGGCCCGACCGTCCGCTATGCCTTGGACCGGCAACTTATCGCGAGCTTGAAGGAACTAGCCGCCCGCGAACTCAAGCCTAATGACATAGCATCTTATCTCCTTTTCCTCCTTGTGCTCGGCACCGGCCTACGCACTCAGGAAGCAATCGACCTGACATGGGCAGAGATCTCAGATGGTTGCGTGTGGATAAAGGCCAAGGCAAACAACACTTCACACCTCTGGGACCGGAAGATCCCTCTGAAGTCCGAGCTTCTCGCAATCCTGGAGGCTCATCGCGGCCAATCGACTGATTGGGTAATACCCGGCCACTCAATCGGCAACCCGGGGAAAGGACAGTCAAAGAATTCGGCCTCAGTAAGGTTAATGACGTGGCTTCGGGCGAACATGGGGACGGAATTCCCAGGTAGTCCCGTTTACTGCCTCAGGAAGATCTCCGTCATCGGTATGGCTAAGGAACTTGGTGTGGAAGAGGCAGCGAAGTATTTCGGACACTCTTCGGTTGCTACCACGAAGAGTTTCTACGGGCAGCCAACAAAAAAATGAGATCCGGATTCCTCTGGAGCTTCAGGAATGACGAGGGACAACTGCAACGCCCTCGTGCCCCTTCTTGGTCTTGGCTGTTGGCGCCTTGACTGTGATGCCTACCGAGGCGCGGG
>CAZGOX010000449.1:0-1992 GCA_964527955.1 uncultured Opitutaceae bacterium
AGGCGCTGATCCCCGCATTGGCCCGGGGATCATAGGGATCCGGCAGGGCGAGGAGGCGCGGATCGGGCTTGATCGAAAGGTCGGCATGGCCCCCGGCCAGACGCTGGGTGTAGTCGCGCGTGAGATCGCCATAGGTCGGGCTCTGTCCCGCGATCCAGGCATAAAACGCGATCACGCTGGCCACCATGATCAGGACGCCCAGGCAAAAGAACCTCTGTTGGGACTGCGGCGAATTGCTGGCCATGGTTAAATCTTCCGCTCTCGCCTATCGGGCGGCGGCGGGGCCGACCTTCTCCATGAAGAGCTGCGGACTCAGGTTCTCGATCCGCAGGATTCGGCCGGCGAAACGGGGCACGGTCGTGGAGCCTCCGATCGGGTTGACCCCGACAAAAGCTTCCGTCGGCGCGGCCGGAAAAAAGTCCATGTCGCGATTGAAGGCTTCCCGGCCGTCGATCGCAATGTAGAGGCGGCGCGCCATCCACTTGGCCGGCGCGTGAGCGTCGTACCAAGGCGATCCCGTCGGGGGCAGCAGAGAACCCAGCAGTAGTTCAATGACGTGCTGCGGCCCTTTCCCCAGCGGAATTTCAGCTGATGTCAGGGAAAAGTATCCCCAGTGGTCGCAGATGAATCGGACGTGCTGCCCGTCCACGCGGATCACGCCCAAGAAGTCGCCCCTGCCAATGCGCCCGGTGACGACCAACGGCTCGGCTGGAGCGCCCAGGCGCGATGGCAATTCGACCACAAGCCGCAGTGGTCCGCTCCACCGGGCAAGCGAACGATTGGCCGGGGCGGCAATTTCCCATAGGGAGCCCGCCGGCACCATCACGGGAGTCGGCGGTATGGGGATTCTTACTGCGCCCGTGAACCGCTCGCCTGCCTTGGCCATGAACGGTCCCGCCCCCGCCACGAGAGCCAGGAGCATCGCGCCCGCCAATGCCAGGGCCCAGGCCCGAGGCCGGCGGCGCCGGGCGATGGCGGCGGCGGTCACGCTCACCCCCACGGCCAGGATAAAGCCGATCAGCATTCCCCACACCAGCTCAACGCGGGAGGGGTTCCGCCGCAGCAGGCTCTGCTGGAACCAATAGTTATACTCCCGGATGAGCGGCTGATGGAATAGGTAGATTTCATAGGAATATACCCCGAGAAACTCGATTGGTCCAAGGAGCAGCCTGCCAACGCGCCAGGGCTGCAGCAAACGATAGATGAGGGCAAAAACCGCCGTGATCGCTATCGCAGTGAACGGACTGCGGATGCCGGTCATCCCTTGCCATTCCAACACGACGAAGGACACAACTCCCGCAGTGAAAAAGAAGCCTGGCTGAAGGCGGAATTCCCCGCCACGGCGAAGCTGTCCCAGGCAGACGCCGATAAAAAAGCCCGGAAGCCGCGCCGCGAGACTGCCAAATTGGGGAAAAGGCAGCAGGCATAGCAGAGTCATAAGTCCTCCTACTCCAAGTACCAACGGCAGGTCGCGGACCCATCGGCGCATCGCCAGAAATACCAGGTACAGGACGAGGATGGTGGTGATGTACCAGAAGGAATCGTTGATATCCGAGAAATTCGCTCCACGGACGGTGGCATGCAGCCCCACCACGTGGAGCAGGATGTCCAATCGGGTAAATTCACAGTGCCGGAGGGTCGTGCCAAGCACCGCAAAGAGCGCAAGAGCCATCCAGTAGGTCGGGAAGATCCGGATAAAGCGTCGGCTGAGAAATTCCCGCGTCGGGGACTCGCTTGAACTCAGGGACAGCAGATAGCCGCTGAGCAGCAAAAAGATGTCCACGCCAAGTTCCCCGTGCAGCGTGTCCGGCAGAATCAGGACGCCACCCGCATGGTAAAGTATGACCATGAGGATCGCGAAGCCCTTTAGCGCGTCCACCCCGGGGAACCGGTCCTTGCCTCCTTCCGGCTTCGCCGGCAGGACTGAAAATCGGATCATTGAAACGAAAATTGGCGGAGAGGGAGGGATTCGAACCCCCGGTACCCTTGCGG
>CAZGOX010000450.1:0-1990 GCA_964527955.1 uncultured Opitutaceae bacterium
GCCGGTGCACGAGCTCGCGCATGCCGTGGCATGCCGAGCCGCCGGTGTGCCCGTCTTGAGCGCGGGTCTCCTCCTGCATGGCGGCATCGTTCCCGGCCCGTTTGTGGACACAACGAGCATCTATGCCGTCGAGAATCGATGGCAGCGCTTTCGAGTCCCCATCGCCGGGCCCTTCGTTGATCTGTGCTCCGGTGGAATCAGCGCATGGCTTTTAAGGCTCGGAGGAACCCCGGGATACCTTCACGCGCCGTTGGTTTCCGTCGCGATTCTCAGCATTGTGTTCTTTGCCCTGGATATGAATCCCCTCGCCCCCAGCGACGGCAGCCGGGCGCTGGAAGCGTGGCTCGACGATGAGCTGGCGCGGCGCGCGGCGCTGGCACCGAGGCAGGCGACCCTGTCGGCCCAACGCGTTGTCGGCGCATACCGCTTGTCCTGCGCGCTGTACTTGGTCGTTCTCGCACTCGTCGTTGGAAAGTTGTGGCTGGGCGCCCCTCGCGCATGAACCCAATCGCCGATTCACGGGCCGAAGTGGAGATGGCTTCCTTCGTCCTCATCCGAGTGGCGGCGATTCCGCTTCGACGACTCGAATTGCTCGCCATTCCTGGCACCTCGCAGCTCGTCGCTTCCGCACTCTCGGCCCGCGCCGAACTCGAATTATTGCGGCCGGGGGTTGAGGATCACATTTTCTCGCTCGTTCCCAGTCTGACCGAACCAGGCCTCCGTACAGCCGCGATTCAGTTGAGGCGGGACGTGCACAATTCCAGATCGACCGCCATCGAGCCCGGACATCTCGCCTTGATCGCCGAAAGGTCGTCAGAGGCGGGACACCCGGATGTCAAGGCCTGGCTCCAAGCCATGCGCCGCCTGGAGGAGCTTGCGGACCTCGGCGAAACCACGCTCGACCACGAGGTGCGAACGACGCTTCGTCCCGCACTTTGGTCGCTCCTTGATGACCCCGCTCTCAGCAACGGCATTGCCCTAGCCAGCCCCGACCTCCGATGCCGTATTGAAGCGGAGAAGAACAGGCCGACAGGCTCAACTGCCGCCACCAAGTGCGAAATCGCGATGATGAGGTACGCGCTCAGGGTGATCTGCAAGACCAGCCCCTTCAGCACCTTCATGGACGTGGGCATCGCGGCAACAAGCGACAATGGGACAGGGGCCATTCCGTCCTTCACGGGAGCCGAACGTGTCACGAGCTTTCAGATCAATCGAGGCGTACTCGCCCGGCTTTTTGAGGCCTCGGTGCGCGCCATCGCCCAGAAATGCGATTTGACCTTCCGGCCCAATCCAACAATCCGGGTCGATTCTCAGGGAAGCATTGAGGCCCTGGTCGGGCAGCAGATCGCGTTGCTCGGCCTGCCTTGGCGCCAGGAGCGCTCTGCGCGGTTTCTCTTCCACAAGGAACTGGCCGAGACCCTGCTGCATCTCCCAGCAAGCTTCGCGCTTGGTTGGCTGCTCGAAAAGCTGGTCGGAGCCGGCCTGCCCGGCGAACGCGCTTCGTCGTTCATCGCCAAGCTTATCGAGCGAGAGCTCATTCTTCCTCCGGCGCCGGTCGATGCCTTTGTTGCCGATCCGTTGGAGGAGACCGGGAGGTTCCTTGCGACGGCCGCGACGCCGGAGGCGCAGGCGGTCGTCGCTTCCATCGTGAAACTAAAGAATTCATGCGACGCCGCTCGATTCGCCCCTTGGGATCGCAGGGTGGAGATGGACCGGCAGATCCGGGCGGATGAGAAGTCCATCCTCGAGCGGATTCGATTTGGGTTCCAAGAGCCGTATCGAAATGTTTTTTTCGAGGAGAGCAGGTTGCACGGCATTTCCGGCGATCTTCCCGGCAGGTTCCACCATCTGATTTCGGAGGTTGGCGCCTTTCTCCGGGATCAGGTCGCCCTCCGGCCCGAGTATATCCGGCTTCGCTCCGCCTTCTTGGTCAGATACGGAGCGTCGGGTGTCTGCTCTGAAATCGTTCGGTTCTTGTCTGAGCTCAGCG
>CAZGOX010000451.1:0-1979 GCA_964527955.1 uncultured Opitutaceae bacterium
CCCCTCCAAAAACCCTCCATCTGCGCGACCGCGCCCTCCCACCCCGCATCCACCGAGCACGGGTGCAGCCCGACCGTGTAGCGCACGAATCCCCCATGCTCGCCGGCCATGTCCCGGTACAGTCCCCAGTCGTCCGGGGCCGTTCCCACCGCGATCATGGCCTCCAGGCCCGCTTCTCTTGCGCGCGCCAGCACCGCGGGCAGCACCCCGTCCCGCCCGAACCCATCCAAGTGCGTGTGCGTGTCGATCAGCGACATGGTGGATCCTTCGGCTGGCAGCTCGTTGAAATGCTACGATAGACCCTTCTTGCAGCCAAATCCGCTCGTGACCCCAGCCATGTTGGTCCTTCAACCGCCCTCACTTCAGGTACAGCGAGCCGTACCTCTGCTTCAGGTAGCGGATCAGGGGCTGCGGCGACAGCTCCGACCCCGTGGCGTTGCGGACCAGCGTAAGCGCATCGTAACGGCGCCCCTGCGAATGGATGTTCTCCCGGAACCACCTGAGAAGCCACGTAAAGTCGCCCTTCGCAAAGTCTTCCTCGATCCCCGGCCTGAGCGAGATTACCTTCTCCCACAATTGGGCCGCAATCATGTTCCCCAGGCAGTAGCTCGGGAAGTACCCGAACGATCCTCCGCTCCAGTGCACATCCTGGAGCACGCCGACGCGGTTGTTCTCGGGCGCCAGGCCGAGAAGCTCAATCGATGCGGCCCGCCAGGCCGAGGGCAGGTCCCGCACGGCGAGTTCCCCGGAGAAGAGCTTCTTCTCGATCTCAAACCGCAGGATGATGTGGAGGTTGTACGTGACCTCATCCGAATCCACGCGGATCAGCGTGGGCGCCACCTCGTTTACCGCGAGGTAGAGTTCGTCGGAGGTCACCCCCGCCGTCTGCTCCGGGAAGAGCTCCCGCAGGCGCGGCTCGAAGAAACGCCAGAACCCCCGGCTTCGGCCGACCTGGTTCTCCCAGGCGCGGCTCTGCGACTCGTGGACCGCCATCCCCGCGTGCTCGCCGAGGGCGGTGCCGCGGTGTTCGACCGGCAGCCCCTGGGCGTACATGCCGTGGCCGGACTCATGGATCGAGCCGAAGAGGGCCTTCAGCGGGTCGTCGACGTCGTACCTCGTCGTCATCCGGATGTCGTCATTCGAGCCGCCGCAGAAGGGGTGGAGCGACACGTCGATGCGTCCCCGCTGGTAATCGAAGCCGATGCGCCCGGTCACCTCCTTCAGGAAGGTCTTCTGCCCGTCGATCGGGAACCCATGGAGCACATCGGGGCGCGGCCGGACCGGGGAGGCCGCTATGGCCTTCACCAGCGGCACGAGGTCGCGCTTGAGCTCCGAAAACAGCCGGTCCACGGCCGCGGCCGTGAGCCCCGGATCGTGCAGGTCCAGCATGTAGTCGTAGGGAGCGTTTGCGTAGCCGAGGTACGCCGCCTCGCGCTTTACGAGCTCGAGGTTTTTCTCGAGCACGGGGGCGTAGGACGCGAAGTCGTCCTTCGCCCTCGCCTCCGCCCACGCGTGGAAGGCCTTGCTGATCTGCCCGGCCTTTTCGCGCACAAACTCGGCGGGAAGCTTGGTCGCCCGGTCGTAGTCGCGCCGCGCCTCCTTCAGGACCACCTTCTGGTCCGCGTTCAGGCGTGCCTCCGCGCCGGCGAGGGCCCCGATCAGCTCACCCAGCCGCGGCGCGCTCGCGGCCGCATGCAGGACCTCGGCGATGGCCGCCATCTGGCGGGCCCTCTGGTCCGCGGCCCCCGGCGGCAGGTTGACCTGTTCGTCCCATCCGAGAAGTTCGGCAATGGAGGCCAGCGCCTGAAGGGAGCGCAGGCGTTCGGTGAGCTCGGCATACGTCGCTTCGATGTCCATGGGGCGTACGTTTGCTCCAACAGCCCAAACGCGCAAGCCCCGGCGTGTTTGAGTGATTGTCGTAGGCCAGCGAGCTTGCTCGCGCCTTCTCGGAGCGCGAGCAAGCTCGCTGACCTACGAGG
>CAZGOX010000452.1:0-1977 GCA_964527955.1 uncultured Opitutaceae bacterium
GGCTTGCCAAGTTCAGCGCAACTTTTCGGTCATTTTTCCGTCAGTGCAGGCAAGTCCACTCTCCTCCAGGCTTGCCCCAAGCCCCTAGGAGCCGAACACCGACATCGGTTGATCCGCCCCCCTCAAAAAATGAGTCCAAAAAAATCCCTGCTTCCCCTCATCGCGCTTGCCGCCGTGCTTCCCGTGACCGCCCCCGCCCAGGACGGCTCGGTGCCGTCCGCCGCGCAAAACCGCGGCCTCTCGTACAGCCAGGAAGAGGAGGCGCCTCCCCCCGAGATCAAGAACCCGCCGAAATCCTGGGTCGATCCGGACACGGGCCATCGGGTCTTCCGACTCACCGACGAGCCGGGCTCCGACAGCAACTACTTCAACGTCAATCCGTTCACGCCCGACGGGAAGGAGATGATGTACACGGTCAACGAGAGCGGCAGCATCGGCGTCGTCGATCTGACGACCCTCCAGACGAAAATCGTCGTCAAGGCGCAGGATCCGCAGCACCGCCCCCGTGCGATCCATGTCGGGTTCAAGACGCCCACCATCTTCTATACCCTGCCCACCGAAACGGCAGAGGCATCGCCGGCCGGCGGACGGGGTCCTTCGACGCTCTGGGCCGCCAACATCGACACCGGGGAGATCCGCAAGCTGATCGATCTGCCGCCCAAGGTGAATATCGTCACGATCAATGCGGACGAGACCCTGGGGGCGGGCGCCTTCATCGAGGGCGACGGACCCCAGACCGGCTACGGCGGCCGGCAGGCACCCCGGGCCGGCATGAGCTCGCGCAACCTCGGCGAGGCGATGGACAAGGGCCAGATGATGGAGCGGCGCCTGGCCGCACATTATCCGATGACCATGTTCACGATCGACCTGCGGACCGGCAAATTGACCACGCTCCTCCAGCATGACACCGACTGGCTGAACCACTTCCAGTTCTCCCCGACCGACCCCTCGCTGCTGCTCTTCTGCCACGAGGGCATGTGGTGGAAGGTCGACCGGATCTGGAGCATGCATACCGACGGCACCAAGCCCATGCTGGTCCATAAACGGACGATGGAAAACGAGATCGCCGGTCACGAATGGTGGGGCGGCGACGGCAAGACGCTGTTCTACCAACTGCATTACCCCCGCGGGTTTCAGTCGTCCTTCATTGCGAGCTACAACGAGGACACGGGGGAGCGGGTCTGGCTACGCTACTCGACCGACCTGACCTCGATCCATGACAACTCCTCCCCCGACGGGAAGCTCTTCTGCGGCGACGGCGGCTTCAAGACGCCAAATATCTTCCTCTTGCGTCCGATCGTCGACAAGGACCAGGGCACGCTCGGCACGGACCTGATCAGGGGCGGCCACCTGGAGGGGGAGAAGCTCGTCAACATGGCGAAGACCGCCATCCACAACGCGCACAACTACCGCCTCGAGCCCAACCCCATGTTCAGCCCGGACATGAAGTACGTCATCTTCCGCTCGAACTTCTTCGGCCCCGACTATGCCTTCGCGGTCGAGGTCGCCAAGACGCCGTCCGCTCGATAAACTCGTGGCCACCCACACCATCCGCCTGCACCGCGTCCTCCGGGCCAAGCCTGAGAAGGTGTACCGCGCCTTCCTCAATGGCGATGCCATGAGCAAGTGGCTCCCGCCCAATGGATTCACCGGCAAGGTCCATCACCAGGACGCCAAGGTCGGCGGCGCCTTCAAGATGTCGTTCACGAACTTCACAACCGGCAAGGATCACTCCTTCGGTGGAAAGTATCTCGAGCTGGTGCCGCATGAACGCATCCGGTACACGGACAAATTCGACGATCCCAACCTGCCTGGGGAAATCCAAGTGACGGTGACCCTCAAGCCGGTCGCCATGGGCACCGAGATGAATATCGTCCAGGAGGGAGTGCCCGCGGTCATACCCGCCGAGGCCTGCTACCTGGGCTGGCAGGAATCGCTCATCCAGCTGGGGATGCTCGTCGAGCCCGAGATCCCGAA
>CAZGOX010000453.1:0-1976 GCA_964527955.1 uncultured Opitutaceae bacterium
GGAAACTGGCGTTACATGAACGAACCTTCCTTGGATCGAAGGGAGTTTTTGAGGCTATCGGCCGGGGCTGCTGCCGCTGCTGGAGCTTTGGGATCCTTTGCGCGTGCAGGCACCATTCCAGAATCTTCGGCGACGTATCGCGACCAGGAAGGAGCCCCGCCACCAGCTGTTGGATCCGCAGCGGATGTAACAGCTAACGCCCCCAACCCTTCTCTCTCTCCCCGGACCTACAACGGCCCCTACGACGGCCCGCGCCTGTCCCGGATCGCCTTCCCGATGGGCGGCATCGGGGCCGGGACGATCTGCCTGGAGGGCACGGGCGCCCTCTCCCACTTCTCGCTGAAGAACCGGCCCGAGGTCACCAACGAGCCCGCCGTGTTCGCCGCCCTTTCGGTGACCTCGCCGCGAGCCGTCGCCAGGATCCTCGAGGGTCCGGTCCAGGGCTGGAGGCTCTACGGACAGCCGGGGTCCAGCAGCGGCTCGACGCTGGGCCCGGCGCTCGGGCTGCCGCGCTTCCGCGCCGCAACCTTCAACGCCCGTTTCCCATTCGGCGAAGTGTCGCTGGCCGACGCCGACGTCCCCGTGATCGCGCACATCACGGGGTGGAGCCCGTTCGAGCCCGGGGACGCCGACAACTCGAGCCTGCCCGTCGCGGCGCTCGAGTATCGCCTGGCCAACCCCGGAGCGGAGCCGGTCGAGGCCGTTTTCTCGTTCCACGCGACCAACTTCATGGCGGTCGAGGGAGCCCCCCAGGAAATCAGGCCCGCCCCCGGGGGCTTCATCCTGCATGGATCCGGGCCGCAGGACAGGCCCTGGGAGGAAGGGTCGGTCTGCTTTTCGGTGGACGATCCCGGGGCCAGGGTGAATCACGCATGGTTCCGCGGGAGCTGGTTCGACGCCATGTCGATGGTCGCCCGCGACATCGAGGGGGCGGCGTGCTACGACCGGCCGCCCGTTTCCGGGGGGCGCCCGGCGCCCGGCGCCTCGCTCTTTGTCCCTTTGCACCTCGACCCAGGAGAATCCAGGACCCTGACGGTCCGCGTGGCCTGGCATTCTCCCCGCACGAACCTCCACGAGGGCCGGGACCTCCCGGCTGACGCGGGCAAGCCGCGCCAAACGCATGTCCCCTGGTACGCCGCGCGGTTTCCCTCGGTCGAGGCCGTCGCTTCGTATTGGACTTCCAACTACGACACCCTGCGCGAGAACGCCGGCAGGTTTTCCCGGTGCCTCTTCGACTCGACGCTCCCGCCCGAGGCCGTGGAGGCCGTGGCGGCCAACCTCTCGATTCTCAAGTCGCCCACCGTGCTGCGGCAGGCCGACGGCCGGCTGTGGGGATGGGAGGGCTGCGCGGATGACAAGGGACAGGGCGACCTATGCACCCATGTCTGGAACTACGCCCAGTCGATCCCCCATCTCTTCCCCGCGCTTGAGCGCAGCCTGCGGGAGACGGAGGTCGGGCCATCCCAAGACGGGACCGGGCGGCAGACCTATCGCAGCGGGCTTCCCATACGGCCCATTGTCCACCAGGAGTACGACGCCGCCGACGGCCAGCTGGGCGGCGTCATGAAGGTGTACCGGGAGTGGCGCATCGGCGGCGACACGGGCTGGCTGCGGCAGATCTGGCCCAAGGTCCGCACTAGCCTCGATTACTGCATCGGGACGTGGGATCCCCGGCACCGGGGCATCCTGGAGGAGCCCCAGCACAACACCTACGACATCGAGTTCTGGGGCCCCAACGGGATGTGCACGAGCATCTACCTCGGCGCGCTCCAGGCCGCCGTGCTGATTGGCAGGGCCCTTGGCGACGACGTGAGCCTCTACGCGAGCCTGCTCGCCAAGGGCGGACCCCTGGCCGGGCAGCTGCTGTTTGACGGCGAATTCTTCGTACAGCGGACCGAGTGGCGGAACCTGACTTCGAAACTGCCGAAGGACCCGAAGACCTGGACGGGAGAGAGCTTCTCGGCCGAGGCGATGGA
>CAZGOX010000454.1:0-1976 GCA_964527955.1 uncultured Opitutaceae bacterium
CCCGGAAAAGGACAGGAGCATCCTCGTCCTTGTCCAACTGGCGGGAGGCAACGACGGCTTGAACACCCTGGTGCCATTCGAGGATCCCGACTACTACCGCCTTCGCCCGACGATCGGTATTCCCGCCGATCGCGTGCTGCGCATCTCGGACACGCTGGGTTTTCACCCGTCGTGCGGGGCATTGCAGGGTCTCTTTCGGGACGGCCGACTGGCGGTCGTGGAGAACGTGGGCTATCCCAATCCCAACCGGAGCCACTTCCGCTCGATGGAAATTTGGGAGACCGCGAGCGGAAGTTCCGACTTTATCCAGACCGGCTGGGTGGGACGCTACCTGGACAGCGCGTGCGGGGGGATCCCGACTGACAGCCACGATCCGCTCGCCGTCCACGCCAATACGCCAAACGGCGAGCCCCCGACGCTGGTGGGTGCCCGCCAACATCCCACCTTCGGACTTGCGGCCTCGGGGGCAAGGCGGGGGGGCAGCGGGGAAAGCCGCCGGATGCTCGAGCGCGATTCGCCCGAGGGCCAGGTGGACGACAATGTGGGCTTCCTGCGCCAGACCCTGATGGACACGCTCGTGACCGAGGTCCGGGTACAGAAGATTCTCGAGGGCTACCGGCCTGACGGGGCCTATCCCTCCAACCCCTTCGCAGCTTCGCTGCGCAGCGTGGCAGGCCTGATCGCCGGCGGACTGCCCACCCGGGTGTACTTTGTCACCCTGGGCGGCTTTGACACGCACGTCGACCAGGCCCCCACACAGGCAAGGCTGCTCACCGTGCTCTCGGAGGGCCTTGCCGCCTTTCAAGGGGACCTCAAGGCCAAGGGGCTTGACGGGCAGGTGTTGACCATGACCTTTTCCGAGTTCGGCCGCAGGCCGGGCGAAAACGAGAGCAAGGGGACCGACCACGGAACGGCCGCGCCCCTCTTTGTCCTCGGATCCCGGGTCCGGGGCGGGCTGCTGGGGTCGGCGCCGCGGCTCAATCTCCCCAGGAGCCAGGATCTCTCCTTCAGTACGGATTTTCGCAGCGTCTATGGAACGGTCCTCGACCGGTGGCTCGGATGCCGCTCGAAAACGGTATTGGGAGCAGAGTTTCCCTCGCTGCCGTTCGTTTGAAGTTGCGCTAGTCCATTCGACTTGCCCCGACGACAATTTCAGTCGCATGGGGCTCCCACGCGTACTTGGGGGAAAAGTCCTCCCCAAATGCACCCGCCTCCACCGTGTAGGTTCCTGGCGTCTCAGGAGTCCAGGTGAAGGAGCACGGGTGTGACTGGCCGGGTTCGAAGTCCAGGTGCTCCGCGTCCTCTTGAAAAACAAGGCGATCCCTTGCATCGTGAACCTGCATCGAGACCAGAATCTTCGACCCAGGAGCCCTTCCGCTGTCCGTCACCGTGATCGTCACGGCCACGGGGACCCCCGGCCTCGGGTTGGCGTTCCCAACGACCGCCCTGAACGAGAAAACCGGCGCCGGCGCATCGAATCCGCCTAAAAGGCCCTCGGTGGCGCCTAGTTCCCGCGACGGGCCGCTTGGCGCGGCCGCGCTGGATGCGGTCACGCGGTAGTAATAAGTGACGCCCGGGGCCAGGCCTTCGTCGGCGTAGCGGGTCGCCACAAGGCCGGTGGCCACCGGCCCGGCCGCGCCCTCGCGCATCGGCGTCGAGGAACGGTACACCGTATAACTGGACGCTCCCGGAACGGCATTCCAGCGGAGCGTGATCCGGCCGGGACCGCCCGTGCAGTCGAATCCGGACGGAGGGGGAGGGCCACCCCCAAGCCAGCTCACGATATAGGTGCCAAAGCCGAAGGTGGGGCGGTACGACCAATCGGTGATGAGACAGGGCCCGGCGGTCGTGTGCAGGGACCAGGCTACGGCACCCAGGTGCCGGCTGTCGATCCAGGCAAGCACCTTCCCGAGGAAGCTCCCGGCCTCGGTCGACGAGTCGCCGGCCCCGAATTCGCCGATCAGTACCGGTGCGAT
>CAZGOX010000455.1:0-1966 GCA_964527955.1 uncultured Opitutaceae bacterium
ATGTTCCGATCGCCGGTTCAAACGGGACCGTCGGGGAATACGATTCCAGCACGGGGGATGCGATCAACCCAACCCTGATCACCGACCTGTCGTTTCCGTATGGCATCGCGCTGTCCGGGTCCGACTTGTTCGTCGCGAATTATGGCACCATCGCCGGCGACGGCTCGATCGGCGAATACACCACCTCAGGGGCTGTCGTGAATGCGTCGCTGGTCACGGGACTGAGCGGCCCTGTAAGTCTTGCGGTGTCGGGGTCGAACCTATACGTGGCAAACTATACAAGCGGGACCGTCGGGGAATATACGACGTCCGGGGTCCTGGTGAACGCATCGCTGATCACCTACGCATCGGTCTTTTCCATCGCGGCCTCGGGTTCCGACCTTTTCGTGGAGGGCAACGGCGCCGGCAAGATCAGCGAATACACCTTGACGGGAACCCTGGTCGACGCCGCGCTGATCTCGGCCGAGGGCAGCTACAACGGCCTCGCGGTTTCCGGTTCGAACCTGTACGTGGCCAATTCAGTGGCCGGAACGATCGGCAAATACACGACCTCGGGCAGCGTGGTCAACGCTTCGCTGGTGTCGGGCTTGGACGCCCCCCATGGCGTCGCCGTCTCGGGGTCGGATTTGTATTTCGTGAGCACGGTGAGCTCCACCCACACCGTCGGGGAATATGATGCGGGGACGGGCGCGGCGATCGACGCGACGCTCATCTCGGGACTGACCGACCAGAATGGTGGCCTCGCGATTTCACCGATTCCCGAGGCGGGCACGTACGCTGCGATTCTCGGGTTTGCGGCCCTCGGTTATGCGATGATCCGGCGGCGGGGCGGCTCGTCGACCCTTCGACTCGCCTGAGGCTTCGCTCAGGGCGTGCGCGACCTCGCCCAACCATTCAATGCTGGCGGATTAACCGGTTGCCAACCGGTGGCGAAACCGGTTCGGTACCGGCATGGATTCCAGCGAGCCGATCGTCATCTCCGCCATTTTGCTCTCGGATCATGCGATCCGGGAGGCCGGCACCAACAAGCTGACCTTGATCGGCATCTTCAGCGTGTGGAACGCTCCGGGATTTCCCTTCCGGGCGCCGGCCTTCGTGATCACGCCCTTCATCAGCAACCTCAGGAGCGCAAGCGGCGAGCGCAACCTGGCGGTGCGGATCGAGAATGTGCAGAGCCGGCACGTCGTGTTCAGCGCGGGCGGGAAGTTCACGCTCGGCGGGCATGTGACGACCAACGCAGTCGGCGACGGATCGATCCCGGTGCCGCCGGGCATGGTCCTCCCCGAGGCGGGGCGCTACCGGATCTACATCCTGATCGACGGCGAGGAGATCGGCACGCGCGACTTCGAGGCCCAGCAGGCGGCGCACCCCCTGCCCGGCCCGCAGGGATAAAGGCCCCTCAGGGCTTCCTGGCAAAGGTGACCTCGGCGCGAACGCCGGCATTGATGGCGCCGTCCGGGTTCTCGACGATCACCATCAGCTCGGGCTCCATCCTGACGGCCGGCCAGGCCCTGTCCCTGCTCGCAGACGCGAGCACGGGCCTTCAGGGAACCCTGACCCTGTCCTCCGACGTGACAATCTCCGACCCCGGCTATACGGTCACCCTCTCCGGCTACCCGGTCTCGAACAGCTCCTCCATCACCGCCGGCAAGCTGGTGACCGAGACGGGGAAGTAAGCGGGGGGATCGACCTAGGCAGGGCGAAGTCGCTTGCGGCCCCGATGTCTTGGGGTAGATGACATGAAGCCGACAGGCGGCGCAAAACACGCCAACTTGTCGGCTTCATGTCATCTACCTCAAGACATTCGGGCCGTAGGCCGTCACAATTCTCTACGGGCGGGCCCCGACCCCCCCTCAGAGGCTATACGTGATCGAGGCGTAGGCTAGCGGGCCCCGATAGTTCGTGAAGTCCCCGGTCGTGGCGTCCGTCCGCTTGAGGTAGCCCACCTTGAGTTCCCCCTGAAGCC
>CAZGOX010000456.1:0-1966 GCA_964527955.1 uncultured Opitutaceae bacterium
TGGGGCGGCCAACGGGACTCGAACCCGCGACCCCAAGATTCACAAAATTGTGCTCCGGCGATGAATCAATGACTTACGCAATGCCCTCGTGGTTTCGTGTAGAGGGACCCGAGGGATGGTATGTGACACGATGTGGCACGAATGGAGGAACCAAGGGGGGAGTTGGTTTCCCGCGAATGAGGAGTATGGCACTCGTTTCAGTTGACAGAAATGTAGACCTATAGAAACCTAAAGATATGCCTACTGTATCGTTTCATGCACCCAGTTCGGTCGTAAAACGCATTCGCGCCGCGTCGAAGAAACAAGGCGTTCCTGTTTCCAAGTTCCTTCGTGCCGCAGCCGAACAATCGGTAGAGCGTGAAACCGCTTCTTTCGGGACCTGGGCCGATAAGTTCTCTGGTATAGTAAAATCGGGCCGCGGCGACCTCTCCCAGCGTGAAGGTTTCGGCGCCTAGCCACCTCCTGGACGCTGGCCCACTTGTTGGGCTACTCGACGCGGACGACCAGTGGCACGAATGGAGCAGAAAGATTCTTACTGCGATTCCCGGGGCCCTGCGAACCACCGAGACCGCTGTAGCCGAAGCATGCTATCATCTGCGTAACCACAGGCCTGCGTTGTCCGCGATTCTCAGGATGATTGACGCAGGGGCTTTGGTATTGGAACCTTTAGTCCAACGGCGGGCAGCGCGGATAGGCGGACTATTGGCCGATTACCCCCAGATGGACCTCGGCGACGCTACACTGGTTGTGCTTTCGGAGATATATCCTAAGGCCAGTTTGGTGACACTTGATGTTCGCGATTTCACGATATACCGGCGAGCCGATGGAACCCCGGTCCCGATGATCGCGCCTCGCCCAAGTTGACCCGTGGTTTGGTAATCGCTCGAGACCAATTCAGTTAGGAGTAATGTTTCTCCGTTCTCTAAGCTCACAGATAAAATGGGGCGGCCAACGGGACTCGAACCCGCGACCCCAAGATTCACAAAATTGTGCTCTCTTTGCAAACAAACGTCTTACTAAACACCCTCTCTTCGCCGTCCGCTCTGTGCCTAGGGATGGGGTGTGTCACGATGTGGCACGAAAACGCCAATTTTTCATTCGCTCCGATCCGTGTGCCTGCCGATCACCAGCTAGTCCTAAGGGGCGTGAACCAACGCAACTCTCTCGTGATTAGATGACCGCAAAGGTATGCTCGGGCCAGGCAATAAGTATACCGTTGTCTCTGGTCGCTAGCACGACTTCGTGCTTGGCCGCCGCTTGTACCAGATAAAAGTCCATTACTTGCTTATGCCCTTCCGCCTTCTTCAAAAAGGCATCATCTGGCGGCCCGCCAAACACTATCTTCCCGGCTCGAGGACCTGTGAACTCGGCTCGAACCACTCTCAAGGCATCATTGGTTCGCAGGCCATGGCCCTTCATGACCTGTTGGTTCATGAGAAGGCGCACGCTTCTCAGGTAGGTCTCAACCGCGACACCCCAGCCATCCTCCTTTATCGATTCCAGCCACTTTCGGCACGCACCATGCCGCTCATGCGCCGTATTGATCGCGGCAAAAAGGACATCGGTGTCCACAAGCCATTTCACAGCATCTCCTCCAACGCTACGGCGACGTCGGAATCTGTTATCCTCACTCCTTTGGGCATAACAACCATTCCCTTTCCAGGGCGCGCGAGCACTGTAGCACCGTTGCCGCCCCGCTTGGACCTGTACACGGTCCGAATGGCCTCGGAGATCAGCTGATTCATGGGGGCTTTGGCGCGTCCTCCCCGGCGGGCCGATTCACGGCGAAGGGTGTCGGTTACATCAGGTGGAAGGTCAAACGTAGTCCTCATGAATATGCTTTTATGCCTCATATTCTTGGAGTCAAGATTGACGGGAGTTCGCCGAACTGGATGGAGCGGGTAATCAACAATCTCGCGCTCCAAGACCCAAACGGGCAATTCCACCCCCCGTAGCCGTCCGATCT
>CAZGOX010000457.1:0-1955 GCA_964527955.1 uncultured Opitutaceae bacterium
GGCTGCTGCGCGGGCAGCACTCCGATGTGCTTCCCGGACGGGGAACTGGTCATCACAATCAACGGAAGCTCGAAGTTTCGCGTTTCGGCGCATCCCGGGCCGTTCAACTGGGCGGTTCCCGTGGCCGAGCCGGGAAGGACCACCCGGGTCGCGCTGCATTTCACTTCAGGCGGCTCGCTCCCGAACGGCGACGACCGGCCCGCCGCGGCAAAGCTGGACTCGCTCGACATTGGTCCGGCGCCGAAGGGCCGCTGCCAGTTTGGGACCATCGGTTCGCCGCGTTTTCCCTCCGATGGCGTGGACCAGGACGGCTGGACGGGAGCCGGCGGCGATCTCGCGCTTCCGGTCGGCCCCTCGGTGAACGCGATCCGCTTCGAGTTCGAGTATCCGGGCTGGGCGGGCGTTCCGGCTCAGGGCTCGGTCGCAATTTCGATCGAGGGCCAGCCTGCCCGGACGCTTGCCTTGAAGGCGGGCACCAATTCTGTGACGCTTCCCGCCATGCCCGGCCCCCCCGTGCGGCGTGTCCGCCTTGAAGCAAAAGGGACCTTCCGGCTGCCCGCGCCCGACAACCGCGAGCGCGCCTTCAGGCTTGTATCCGTCGAGGAGATAATGGCGGCAGCGACCCATGAGTGACGCGACCTCCCCATCGAAGCCTGCGCAGCCGCGTTCCGCGCTGCTGCTGCGGCCCGACACCATGGGAGACCTCGTGCTCTTTGCGCCGGCGTTGCGCCGGCTGCGGGAGGGCTGGCCCGGCACCCGGCTCGCCGTCGTCATTCGGGGGCCGTATCTTGAACTTGCGCGGATGCTGGTGCCGGATGTGACCTGGATTCCGACCGAAATAGACCCGTTCGCAAGCGGGCCAGGAGGAGCCGGAACCGAACTGGCCCGGCTCCAGAAGGCGGCACGGGAGTTCTCGCCCGACTTGGTGGTGGCCGCGTGCCTCCGCCGAAACTGGCTGGATACGGCCGTCGCGGCCGCCGTGCCCGCGGCCCGGCGCGTGGCCTTCGGATCGAATGAAGAGGATCCGTTCTTCGGCGTCCAGGTGAGGCAATGGGCCGGCGCGTTCAAGGGGGCCGCATTCGGGGAGACTGCGCCCGCGGCCTCCGGAGAGCAGGATTGGCGGAGGAACTTCGGCCTCGTTGACCATCTCCTCGGGCGAACCGTCAAGCCCGTGGAGCCCTCGCTGGGCGTCCCGCCGGATCTGGCCGCCCGCGCCGACGCAATCCTCCGCAAGATCGGCCTGGAGCCGGGGCGCTTTGCCGCCTGCGCGGCCGCCGGCTTTGCGAATGTCCGCATCAAGACATGGCCGGCCGAAAGGTATGCAGGCGTTCTGTCCTGGCTGCGCCGGGAACACGGCGTCTGCGCGCTTTTGATCGGGCAGGACGACGAGCGGGATTATCTTGAGGCACTGGGAAGATCCGCGGGTGAAGCCGGAGCCAAGGTCTGGACAGGCGGCGCCGGGGACCTGCCGCTGCTTTCCGCGATCCTGAGCCGTTCGGCCCTCTTTTTCGGAAATGACACAGGGGCGATGCATCTGGCCGCGGCCGTGGGCAGGCCTGTCGTCGCGATCTTCGGGGGGGGCACGTGGCCGCGCTTTCAGCCCGCGGCGAAGCGGGCGATTGCGCTTTTGAATCCCCTGCCGTGCTTTGGGTGCGGCTGGGACTGCCCTTTCGGGGATGCGCCCTGCGTCCGCGCCATAGGAGCCGCGGAAGTGCAGGCTGCCATTGGGGACGTGCTGGCCGGCTCGGGACCGGTTGGCTGCGAGGTCCGCGAGATGCGAAACGTGCCGGAGACCGTGGTCGCCTTCATGGGCGGGACGGCGGCCCTTGCCCGCCAGCGCGCCAGGGCTCACCTCGCCCGGGAGCTCAAGCTGGAGGAGATTGCATTCCTTGCGGGCGAAAAGGACGGCGAGATTTCGGCCCTCAAGGCGGCGACCGACGAGAAGGATGCGGAGA
>CAZGOX010000458.1:0-1950 GCA_964527955.1 uncultured Opitutaceae bacterium
GCGGACCTTATGCCCTCCACGGTGTAGACGTATCCGTCAAGGCGGACGTTCTTCATGGTGCTGAACAGGGCCTGGGAATCGAGGAAGCCGAATAGGACCATGTCATATCCTGGACGGCCCTTTGACAGGTAGGATCGGGCGTCGTCGATGTGCACGGTGACCCGTGGATCCGAATAGGGCGCGCCCGCGTTGAACCGCCTTGAAATCTCTACGATCTCCGGGTCGATCTCGACGGCGTCGACATGGGCTGCGCCGGCCTTCAATGCCGCCTCGACGTCCCATCCGCCTCCCGCGCCGACCACGAGTATCCGGCTGCGTCCGCGCTCTATTGCGTAGGGAAGGTCGTACTGGAATGTCGTCGAGTGGACCGTTCTGGCCATCAATGACCCGGCCGTGTAGCGCCCCTCGTCGATTGCCGCGTCAATGTGGTACCCGAACTGGTTGACCTTCACCATGTAGACGGGCGGGTCCTTCATCGTATGGATTTCCGCTGGGGGAGCGGACTCCGTCACGTCGGGCGTCACGTACTGGCTGACCGTGATGTAGTAGTAGGGGGACCAGATGGCCTTGCGGTCGCCGTTCCAGACGACCGCTGCCAGGGCCGCCGCGAGGATCACGGCGTCAAACCACAGCCTGCGGCGCGTCGAAAGCAGCAGGTAGACCAACATGACCCCGGCGATACCGATGACCGGCGAGAAGAGCGTCAGCGAAAAGACGCCGAAGCAGAGCGTTCCGCAGAGGCCTCCGGTCAGGTCCCAGGCGTAGGCCCTCAGCCGCGGCATCGAGTCGAAGAGGATGCCCATCCTCTGGCCGAGCGGCACGAACAGGAGGGCGTTCATCGCGAAGATCCGGACCAGTGACAGCGCATTCGCCATCGAAGGGGGCAGCGCGAAGAAATGCGCCTCGCTTGCCGACGTCCAAAGCACGGTGTTGTGGTCGAGGAGAAGCATCCCGATGTCGCAGGCCAGGAGCACCGGGAACCATTCGAATACCTTGCGGCCCCTGCCCGCGGCGAGCGCCCCGGCTCCCAGGCCCAGGAAGGAGCTCAGGAGCATCAGGTTGGCATAGTAGGCCACAAGGTGGACGACCGACGGCACCCACCGGATCACCATCATCTCCAGAAAGAGCGCCGTGAACGACAGCCCGAACATCTCCCATCCATTGCGCCGTTCACCCGCTGGAGGTGGCATCGTGGTAGGATAGCTGGACGAAGGGCGGGGGCTAGATCGGGCGTCCCAGCCGCCTGGCCCTCATCAGCACGAGCATGCTCGCGAGATAAGCTACGATCACAAGGCTCGACAGGCGGTGGCTGCCGATCGCCATGCCCAGGTACTCGCAGAAGCCGCCGATCATCGCCCCGATAAGGTTTGCGCCGAACACCTCGGACGGCGAGACGGCCTCGCGGAAGGTCGTGGAGAATATTATGCCCGCGAAGAAGACGGGCAGCGGCACTATGAGCAGCGCCCAGAGGAGCCGCACGGAGAAGTCAAACCCAAGGACCGACTCGCGCGGGACGAGGAAAAGGACGGCGAGCGAGAGGAGCAGCGGCGCGTACATCCCCCATTTGAATTGCTTGAATCGCTCCGCGGCAAAGTTCGCCGCCATGACCATGAGCAGAACCCCCGCCACGACGATGACCGTGACCAGCCACGTGGCGCCGAAGAACAGGGTGCAGTCGGTGATGCTCTTCGTCTCGAGCAACAGAAACCCCATTCCGATCAGGCCGAAATGCAGGTCGCCCAGGCCTAATGAGAAGCCCCTGAGACCCAGGAGCGAAAGGACGGAGATCGCCAGAAGGGCCCCGATGGCGAAGAGGTAGTCCGAAGGGATCGCCCTACCCTTCAGGTAGAGAAAGGGCCAGTCGTCTGTAGGGACGTCGGGATGGGCGGGATCCGCTGCAAGGATGAAGCGCTGGAGCTGGAAGAGCTTCGGCGGCGCCCTCATGGCGGG
>CAZGOX010000459.1:0-1946 GCA_964527955.1 uncultured Opitutaceae bacterium
TTGGTCGCCCACGGAGCCCGGGTCGACATCGACGCCTACATCCGCAATTGGCAGGCCAAAGCGGCGGCGTTTCAGCAGCAGACCCGGCAGTACTGGCTCTATCAATGAGGCCGGACTGTTTGTCACGTATTGCGTGACAAGTTTCCCCCGTCACTTCGGCGGGGCCTCAAGGTAGACGCCGGTGTACGAATGGATGTTGAGCGGGTTCGGATACCACCCCTTGACATCCGGACGACGAAGATTCGCGTGGGTATAAAAATAAATTGGAAGGATGGGACATTCGTCGACGAGGATCTGCTCGGCACGCTGGTAGAGGGCATTGCGCTTGGTCTCATCCATGGATTGGTCGGCCTGTCCCACCACCCGGTCGTACTCGGCATTCTTCCAATTGGAATTGTTATTGCCGCTGTCGCCGAGCATCAGGTCAAGGAAAGTGCTGGGGTCGAGATAGTCCCCACCCCAGCTATATCGTCCGATCGCGAAATCCTTGGAGCGCAAGCTGTTGATCCAAACCTTGCCCTCTTGGTTGTAGAGGACGACGTCGATGCCGAGCTCATGGCGCCACATCTGCTGCATCGTCTCGGCAATCTTCCGATGCTGCTCATTGCTGTTGAATAACACTTCCAGATGCGGAAACCCCTTGCCACCCGCGAAACCCGCCTCGGCCAGGAGTTGGCGGGCGCGCGCCGGATCGTAGGGCAGCTCGGCAGTGGTATTGTATCCGCCCTCGGTCGGCGGTGTCAGATGGCCGGCCGGGAGCTGACCGGCGAGCGCCACGCGTTCCACGATTTCCTTCCGGTCAATCGCGTAGGCCAGCGCCTGGCGAACCCGGACGTCGTTCAGCGGTGGCTTGGCAACGTTGAACTCGTAATAGTACGTCCAGAAGATCGGCTCCAGTTGCAGCAGGCTCCGCGTCTTCGGGTCCTGCTTGTAGGCCTGGATCTTGTCGGGAGGCATGCTGCAGGTGATGTGCAGGCCGCCCGCGCGAAAGAAGGCCTCTTCGCCGAAAAGGTCCTCGATCGGGTAGAAATCGATCTCGTGGAGCTTGATCTCACCGCGGTTCCAGTAGGTCGGGGATTTCGTCACGCGGATGATCTTGTTGGGCGTCCACTCGGTGAGCGTGAAGGGGCCGTTGCCCACGTAGTTCTCCGGGCGGGTCCAGCGGCTGCCGCGTTGGTCCATGCGTCCGAATTTCTCGATCGTCGCCCGATGGACGGGAAACCAGGCAAAATTGCAGACGCTCTTCGGGAGGTAGGGCACGGGATACTCCAGGCGGAGGACCAGGGTGTGCGGGTCCGCCGCCTCCGCCCCGACCTGGCTGAAATCCTTCACCGCCCCGGTGTAGAATGCCTTGCCGTTCTTCAGCGCAAAGAGCGTGGATGCGTATTCCGCGGCCAAGGCCGGCGAAAGCATGCGCTGGTAGGCATAGACAAAGTCGCTGGCGGCCACCGGGTCGCCATTCGACCAACGGGCATTGGGCCGCAAATGGAAGGTCCAGGTCAGGTTATCCGGCGCTACCTCCCAGGCCGTGGCCACGCCGGGAATTGGAAGGCAGGTTCGCGGATCGTACTGCGCCAAACCCTCCATCAGGGCCACGATGATGTTGAAGGTCTCGCCCGTGTCGCAATAGGCCGGGTCGAGGTCGTTGGGCTCCCCCAGGTTCCCCAGATGCAGGGTCTGGGTCCGATCGCCGCTTTCAACGTTCGTCTCGTGCCGGGTGCAGCCGCCGAAGCCCAGCGCCATCGCGCCGGCGAGCAGGCCGGGGAGCCAACCAGAATTTTTTCCCATTGGTCGCATGGTGATCGGAAATCGATAAAAAACAAAAAAGCTACGCGTTTCGGCGTAGCTTTTTGAAGGACAGGTCCGAAACCGGCTATTTCTTCGGGGCCTGGGCCTCGATGGCGACGAGCCGCTCGTTGATGCTGTTCATCCGGTTGACCAGCTCC
>CAZGOX010000460.1:0-1946 GCA_964527955.1 uncultured Opitutaceae bacterium
GCGGGGTCGGCCCCTCGTTCACCTACACCTTTGCGCCCTACTCGGTGACCGTCCTCCAGCTCTCGAAGCGCTGACAGGCTGCTACAGGGCGCCCCCGATCCTCAGGGCGACCGGGAAGTCCCCGAGCGGGGAGGCAGCCACCTTCACGTGGAGGCCGAGGACGTCCCGGGTCCACTCGGTGGGGCCGGCCTGGCCGAGGACGGCGACCTCCTGGATCGTCCGTCCGCCCAGCTGGGTCGATCCGACGGCCAGGGACTTGATGGTGGCGATTCCGCCGGGCGGCGGCGCCATGAGCACGGCATAGAGCAATCCGCCCTTTGTGGTGAATCGGACATCCTCTCCGGTGAAGGGCTTGCCCTTCCCTTCGTTGAACCCCTGGCCCGTCGGCGCGGCATTCTCAAGGGCGGGGCCCTCCCCGCAGAGGCTCCACGGGCGCGTGGCAAAGATGCACTCGCGATTCACATCCATCCACGCGGCGATCCCCTCGACCACCTTGAGTTCGTCGTCGTCGATGGTCCCATCCCCCCGCACCGGGACGTTCAGGAGCAGGTTCCCGTTCTTGCTGACGACGTCCACAAGCGTCTGGACGACGTTCCTGGCGGTCTTGTAGCGGTGCTCCAGAAACAGCGAGCGCTGGTAATGCCAGTCCCCGAGGCAGGTGTCGGTCTGCCACGGGAGCGGCTCGATCCTGTCGCTCTGGCCGCGCTCAATGTCCCAGACCATGGTCCTTCGCTGTGCCTCGTCCAGCACCTTGCCGAACAGCACAGCCTCCAGCTTTCCGCCATGCTGCCGCATGTTCTGGTTGTAGAAATGCGCGGCGATCTTGAGGCCGGCGTCGCTCACCGGCCACAGCGGAAGGGCATTGTCGTCGAAATAGACCAGGTCGGGCTGATAGCGGTTGATGAGGTCGACCACCCGGTTGTAGTACTTGTCGCAGTAGGCCTTGTCCGGCTGGCTCGCGCCGTTGCCCCAGGTCCACCTCGGTGACATGGGCCAGGGGTTGTTGTTGGGCAGGCTGAGGGGATGGTCCTGCGCGTAGAGGTCCTGCGGATCGAGGCCCTCCCACCACGTTCCGATGCCGTCGGCCTTGGTCAGCCTGCCGTCGTACGGCACGCCGGCGAAGGGGCCCGCCTTGTCGGCGCCCTGGGCGGGCTCATACCATGTCCAGGCGTGGGAGGCGTGGACGCTCACGCCAAAGCGCAGGCCGTGGTCGCGCGCGGCCTTCGCCCAGCCTGCAATCAGGTCCTTGTGCGGGCCCACGCGCACGGAGTTCCATGGCTGGTACTTGCTGTCCCAAAGGTCGAAGTTGTCGTGATGGTCGGCCAGCGCGAAAAAGTACTGCGCACCCGCCCTTTGGTAGAGCGCGACCAGTTTCTCCGGGTCCCAGTTCTCGGCTTTCCAGCGGTTGATGACATCCTTGAACCCGAATTTTGAAGGAGGCCCATAGTGGGCGACGTGGTACTTATTCTGCGGGCTTCCCTCCATGTACAGGTTGCGCGCATACCAGTCCCCATCCTCCGGCTCGCACTGCGGCCCCCAATGGGCCCAGATGCCGAACTTCGCGTCGCGGAACCATTCGGGGGTCTGGTACTGGCCCAGGGACTGCCAGGTGGGGGCAAATTTTCCCGGGGCGATCGGCTCGGAGGCGGTGCTCACGATCACGGTCGGCACGAGCGTCTCCGGGACTTCCTGGGCCCTGGGGGAACCTGCTCCGGCCAAGCCGAGCACGGCAATGGGAACTAGAAACGACAGGCGGGGCGGGGTATTCACGCAAGGAATCCTGTCCCTCCCGGCGCCGGCCAACAAGTCAAGAAAGGCCGCCCGTCCTTCGTAGGTCAGCGAGCTTGCTCGCGCTCCGGGAAGGCGCGAGCAAGCTCGCTGACCTACAATGTCACAATGTGCCCATTTTGGTTTCTTGCCGTCCGGGGCAGAAAGCGGATTTGATC
>CAZGOX010000461.1:0-1930 GCA_964527955.1 uncultured Opitutaceae bacterium
TGAATGGCAGGTTCCGGGAAAGAGCCTCGCACGCGACTATGCCGTAGTCGCGAGACTTCACGACAAGGTCACCGGAGAGCCTGTCATCATTCTGGCCGGCATTTTGGGGGAAGGAACCGAAGCTACAAGCGAGGTCGTCTCCAATCAAGCCTACCTGGATGCAGTGCTGCAAAAAGCTCCGAAGAACTGGGACCAACTGAACCTCGAAGCCGTAATTGAAGCGAACGTCATTGAGGGTCATCCCGGCCCACCCACTGTTGTTGCCGTCCGGACTTGGTGATCCATTTGTTGGGGACCGAAACCCTGTATGATACATTCCCTTGAGCCGCCTCCTTTACAGGGCCTATCTAGCTGTAAATAAATGGCATTCCCTCTTTGTGCCTTGTCTCATACACGATGGGCCTTCCAAATAAGGTCCAGAATCGCCTAGCCTGCATGCATGCGGGGAATCCAACACAGTCTGACGCTAAAGAAGGAGACCACCCATGCGGTACATGCGAGGGCTTGTCCTGTTGGCGATGCTTTTTTCGGGCACTCTGATGGCGGCCAAGGACACTCAGACGATTTATCTGGCCACGCCTGTCCGAGCCGGAAACGCAAAACTGCCTCGCGGAATATGCGAAGTGTCGTGGAACGCACTACCGGGATCTCGGGTGTGGTTGACCATCAAGACGGAAGACGACAAGTCCTTTGCAGTCTCCGCACGCATGGTCGAGGGAAAACAGGAAACAACCGGCGTGGTCACTTCTGTAATAAACGGGATCACGTACCTCAAAGAGCTTCATACCAAGAACGCTAGGTTTGTCATTCAAAACAGAACGGAAGGCTCCAAATGACTCTCGTCACTATCCTGAATTCTTCTCGGAAACCCCGGTCTCGGAAACTCCGGTTCAATCGGGACTCCAGTCTTCGCCTCTTTTCCTTCTTCGGCGCGATCCTTGGGGCCCTGTCGGTGGCATCTGTCGCGATTGCCCAAAGTGCTGACCGGCCTTGGATGAATCCTGGCCTCGCCCCAGAGGAACGGGCGGAGCTCGTCCTGAAACAGTTGACACTCGATGAAAAACTGGCGCTCTTGCACGGCAATGGAATGGCACATGCCGCTCAATGGCAGATGCCGCTCACACATTTGACAAACGGCGGAGCGGGATACGTTGAGGGAGTACAGCGCCTAGGAATACCACCTCTCGTGATTTCAGATGCCGGCTATGGGGTCCGAGACAGCGGAGCGAACGGGAGATATTCCACCGCCATGCCGTCGAGTTTGGGAGCGACATCGAGCTGGGACGTAGACTCGGCCTGCGACTTCGGCACTGTGATTGGCCAGGAGCTACGAGCGCAAGGGTTCAACATGACCTTGGGTGGCGGGGTAGATTTGGCGCGCGAGCCGCGGAATGGACGCAGCTTCGAATATGCGGGTGAGGATCCGCTCCTTGCGGGCACCGTCGTCGGCAACCTGATGAAGTGTGAACAGGCGCAACATGTGGTCGGCGACATCAAGCACTATGTGATGAACGATCAGGAGACGGGGCGATTCTTTGTGAACGCCGTCATCTCGAAGCGGGCGATGCAGGAATCTGATTTGCTCGCATTTCACATCGCCATCTCCATTGCGAATCCCGGCGCCGTGATGTGCTCCTACAACCGGATCAATGGCGACTTCGGTTGTGAGAATCACTACACATTGCAAGATGTGCTCAAGAAAGATTGGGGCTTTAGAGGTTTTGTGATCTCCGACTGGGGAGGTACGCACAGTACGGAGAAGGCATCTACTACGGGCCTTGATCAGGAACAGCCCATGGCCGAATTCTTTGGTCCAAAGCTGAAAGAAGCAGTTGAAGCCGGCAAAGTTCCGTTGTCGGAAATTGACGACCATGCACGCCGAATTCTGTATGCCGAGTTTCTGTCAGGAATAGTAGACGATCCGCCGCAG
>CAZGOX010000462.1:0-1928 GCA_964527955.1 uncultured Opitutaceae bacterium
AACTTGCCGACGACCTTGGCCTTGCGCAGGAGCTGGGTGAGCGTGAGCGCCAGGTCCGTCGCGGTCACACCCTCGCGAAGGGACCCGGTCAGGTGCACGCCGACGACATCCGGCGTGAGAAAGTAGACCGGCTGGCCGAGCATGCCTGCCTCGGCCTCGATTCCGCCGACGCCCCACCCCACGACGCCAAGGCCGTTGATCATGGTCGTGTGGGAGTCAGTACCCACCAGCGTGTCCGGATACACGACATCCGACCCTCCGGGGCCCGGCGATCCGGAGGAGAGCACGCCCTTCGCAAGGAATTCCAGGTTCACCTGGTGGACGATGCCGATCCCAGGCGGGACCACCTTGAAGGTGTCAAAGGCCTGCATGCCCCACTTGAGGAACTGGTAGCGCTCCCGGTTGCGCTCAAACTCGAGTTCGAGATTTTTCCGCAAGGCCTCAGCGTTGCCCGCAAAGTCCACCTGCACGGAGTGGTCGACCACGAGGTCAACGGGCACCAGGGGCTCGATGATCTTGGGGTTCTTCCCCAACCGCACTGCGGCCGAGCGCATCGCCGCCAGGTCCACAAGCAGGGGCACCCCCGTGAAGTCCTGAAGAACGATGCGGGCCACCACGAAGGGGATCTCCTCCGTCCTGGGAGCCTTTGCGGCCCAGGAGGCAAGGGCCAGGACGGCCGATTCGGACACCCGCAGCCCATCGCAATTGCGCAGCAGCGATTCGAGCACCAACCGGATCGACACCGGCAGCCGCTCCACCTTGAAGCCCGCCCGGGCAAGCGCCGGAAGCGAGTAGAAGCCGTGGCTCTTGCCGCCGGCCTGGAAGGACTTGAGGGTGTCGAATGGGTTCGGCTGGGCCATAAAGGGGTATCTACTTGGCGAGGGCGGCCTTGACGGCCGCAAAGTTCGGGAGGTCCTTGGGCGTCGCCGTCTGCTCGGAGTATTTCACGATGCCGTCCTTGCCGATGACGAAGGCCGCGCGGGCCGCCGTGTCGCCGATCCCTGCCAGCATGGGAAATACGACATCGTAGGCCTTGATGACCGTCTTGTTGAGGTCGGATAGGAGGGTGACGCCGAGCTTGTTCTCCTTGGCCCAGGCCTCCTGCGAAAACGGGCTGTCGACGCTGATTGCGTACACCTCGGCGTCGAGGCCGGTGTATCCGCCCAGCCCCAGCGTGATGTCGCACATTTCCTGGGTGCAGACACCCGTGTAGGCCAGCGGGAAGAAGAGCAGCACGGTCTGCTTCTTTCCAAAGTTGTCGCTCAGCGTGACGTCCTTCAGGCCGTCGGCGTTCTTGCTCTTGAGGGTGAAATTCGGGGCCTTGGAACCAGTGGGGATGGGCATGTTCGTTGTGGAGTTGGATTATTGGGTGGAGAAGCCACAACGGTAGCCATCGACCCGCGATCTTCAAGGACAGGATGCGCCCGCCTCCCCTTAGAAGTCGGTTTTCTATTTCCGGGCCTTTTCCCATTAACCCCCCTTACCGCCAAGGCGCACTACGCGCTTGCGCGGCCCGGCAGCGAGACCGTTAACTTCCCCCCTCGGCCATGACCATCATCGAAGACCTCCAGGCGCGCGGGCTCTATGCCGACTGCACCGACTTTGCCGGCCTTTCCAGGCGCCTGGGCGATTCGCCGCTTGCGCTCTACGCCGGGTTCGATCCGACCTCCGACAGCCTGCACTTTGGCAACCTGGTCCCGCTCCTCGCGCTGCGCCGCTTCCAGCAGGCGGGGCACCATCCCATCGCGCTGGCCGGGGGAGCCACGGGGATGATAGGCGACCCCTCGGGGCGGTCGGACGAGCGGAATCTCCAGAGCCCCGAGCAGGTCGAGCACAACATCTCCTGCATCAAGGTGCAGCTGGCCCGGTTCCTGGACTTCGATGCCAAGGCCAACCCGGCCCGCCTCGTGAACAACGCCGACTGGACC
>CAZGOX010000463.1:0-1923 GCA_964527955.1 uncultured Opitutaceae bacterium
CATGGCTTACATTGCCCAAAGCTCTTGAGCAGCTTGAGGAAATGTTAGAGGGCGCGACCGGTCCGGAATTGGAACTGCTCCGGGAACACGAGCAATACCTTCGCGAACGCCATGAACAAGCTCTCAGGCACGTGAAATCTGCGTAGACGTTTGCTGAGGATGCAAGAGGGGCCGAGATCTGACTTGCCTGTCTCAACGCGCCGCCAACGGTGCCAGTGTGCCTATGGACTACACTCGATTCGTCGTTGGCTATCACGGCTGTGATGCCGCGCTCACGCGTAGAGTTCTGTTGGGTGACGAGGATATGCGCGTACCGTAGAGCCGCCGTCATTCTCGATGGACTCAACGTGCATGAAACCATCGACGAGAAACTTCTTGGATTCATCAGCGACGACCAGCACCGGTGGCAGTTCCACGCCCTTCTTACGGAGGTTTCCATAGCGGGCAACAACCGGCGCGCTGGATTGCAAGCGAGCACGGAGATCTTCGCAAATTCTGTAAAGGCATCGCCGACATACACCGTCGCCTTACATTTTGTGCTACCAAGGGTGGCCGTAACACCGGGTCTGGCCCCGCCGGCCCCAAAGCCACCCACCAGCGCTGAAGGCGCTGATGAAACAGGTGACGAAATTGGTGTAGACTGGGCCACGAAAGAGATCGTACCCCAGGCCTACAATTACGAAGGAGAAATCTTATGCTTTATTTATCTGATATGCGGCGTCTTATGAAATCTCCTAAAAATTATGCGATTCCAGCATCTAGTCAGGGCGACGGAGCCTCAGTGCCCGTGTTCAACGGGAACACACCCGTCCTGAACACTCCAAATTACCGTTAGAGGTGGCGGCAGCTCTGGGTAAACTGGCAGCACCGGCGCTTTGAAGAGGATAACTGGCGACCGCGCCTGATACGCGTGGTAGATGGGATGCGTGGAAAGTCTAGCCCTACCCGCAACCACCGGTTCGATCCGGAGCCGCGCCCATATCGCTCAACGACGGCGCGGGCGTGAATGACGCCCTTACGTGATGTCGCCTGACAACACGTATGACGCCGAGCAAGAACCCATATGATTGGCTGGGAAAGGGTATATATTTCTGGGAACACGGTCCGGCTCGGGCGATGCAGTTTGCCGTCAACGAAGCGAACAGGAAACCCAGCAAGGTGAAGACGCCGAGTGTGCTTGGCGCTTACATCTACCTTGGCAATTGCTTCGATCTTCTCGATGTCGCATTCACCTCTGTTTTGGAAACTGTCTACCCCGCCTTTGTCGCCGACTTGGAAAGCCGGGGAGAACCCATTCCGCGAAATGAAAAACTGCGACCAGACGGAACCAAACTGTTCCATGCTCTGGACCGTGCTGTGATCGAATTTGCGATCAAACTCTCCGAAGAGGCGGATGGCCAGAAATTTGACACGGTTCGGGGTGCCTTTTGGGAAGGCGATCCGGCATTTCCCGGCTCTGAAATCGAGAAGCAATCCCATATCCAGATAGCCGTCCGAAATCCCGAATGCGTCCTGGGGTATTTTAAACCGAAAAGTCGTTGACCGGTGAAGCTTCTGGAACGATATTATAGCTATGACCGCGAAAGCCAAAGCCGCAATCAACCAGTTCCAGTCGCAGCAATTTGCGCTGCGGGACAAGGTGGCTGCACGTTTGGCCCAGATTTCGCCTAATGACCGCCTTAATATGATGGTGAGTGCTGGTATTCTCACCAAGGGCGGAAAGCTGACCTCGACTTATCGTCAGAAGCCCGTCGCCGCCTGATTTCGGGCACAACGTTTGTTAGCAGAGCCCGGTTTTCCGGGCTTTTTTGCTGTGGAGGGGGCTGGTTGGGTTGGTGGGCTCAGTTCGGTGGGTGTCGCCGGTGCTCCCGCGCGCCGATCCCTGCGGCGCTTTGCCACGGCGCGCGCGGCCCCGAACGCCGC
>CAZGOX010000464.1:0-1920 GCA_964527955.1 uncultured Opitutaceae bacterium
ACGCCTCCTGCGGACCCTGGAAGGGGATCAAGCAGCGGATCAACATCATCGACACGCCCGGGCACGTGGACTTCACGGCCGAGGTCGAGCGCTCGCTGCGCGTCCTGGACGGCGCGGTCGCCGTGTTTGACGCGGTCGCCGGCGTGCAGCCCCAGTCCGAGACGGTCTGGCGGCAGGCGAACAAGTACCGGGTCCCGCGGATCGCCTTCATCAACAAGATGGACCGGGTGGGGGCCGACTTCCACCGCGCGGTCGACGACATTCGGGTGAAGCTGAAGGGAAACGCCCACGCGCTCTTCCTGCCGATCGGCGCCGAGGAGAACTTCACCGGGCTCGTGGACCTGGTTGAGATGGTGGCCTACATTTTCGACGACACCACGGACCCCCTGGGCCTGAACCCGGTCACCTCCCCGATCCCGGAGAACCTGGTCGCCGATGCCCACAAGTACCGCGACAAGCTGGTCGAGGCCGTCTCGGACTTCGACGACAACATCGCCCACAAGTACCTGAACGACCACAACGTCCCGGCCGCCGAGCTGATGCTCGCGATCCGCAAGGCGACGATCTCGCTCAGCTTCTGCGGCGTGGTCCCCGGCTCCGCGTTCAAGAAGAAGGGCGTGCAGCGCCTCCTGGACTGCGTGGTCAACTATCTCCCGAGCCCGATCGACGTCCCGCCCATGAAGGGGCAGGACAGCGACGGCAGCGAGGTCCTGGCCGTGGTCGGCGACGACAAGAAGATGGCGGGCCTCGCCTTCAAGCTCTGGAACGACCCCTTCGTGGGCCGGATCGTGTTCTTCCGCGTGTACACCGGCACCCTGAAGCGGGGCATGTCGCTGTACAATCCCCGCACCCGCCGCACCGAGCGCGTCTCGCGCCTGGTCCTCATGCGGGCCATCGACCGCGAGGAAATCGACGTGGCCTACTCCGGCGACATCTGCGCCCTGGTGGGCGTCAAGGACGTAGTCACGGGCGACACGCTCTGCGACGAGGATTTTGACATCCGCCTGGAGCCGCCGTCCTTCCCGGAGCCGGTCATCGCGATGTCGATCGAGCCGAACTCGAAGGCCGACCAGGAGAGGCTCGGCACGGCGCTCCAGCGCCTCGTGGCCGAGGATCCGACCCTGCGCGTGTCCACGGACCCGGATTCCGGGCAGACCATCCTGGCGGGCATGGGCGAACTCCACCTGGAGATCATCCGCGACCGGATGAAGCGCGAGTTCAAGGTCGAGGCCAACGCCGGCAAGCCGCAGATCGCATATCGGGAGACGGTCACCAAGAAGTCAGAGGGCGAGGGCAAGTTCATCCGCCAGTCGGGCGGCAAGGGCCAGTACGGCCACGTGGTCCTCACCCTCGAACCCAACGCCAAGGGCAAGGGCGTGGAGATCCTCGACGAGATCGTCGGTGGCAGCATCCCGAAGGAATTCATCAAGCCCTCGATCGCGGGGATCCAGGAGGGCCGCAACAACGGCGTCATCGCAGGCCATCCCGTGGTGGACATCATCGTCAGGATCACCGACGGCTCCTTCCATGAAGTCGACTCCTCGGAGCTCGCGTTCAAGATGGCCGGCATCTTCGCGTTCAAGGACGCGATGAAGCAGGCGGGCCCGATCCTCCTCGAGCCCATCATGGGCGTCGAGGTGACAACCCCCGAGGACTACCAGGGCGACCTGATCGGCGACATCAACCGCCGCCGTGGCAGCGTGCGCGGGATCGAGAACAAGGCGGGCGCCTGCATCATCGACGCGATCGTCCCCCTCGAGACCCTCTTCGGGTACGTCACCGACATCCGCTCCCTTTCCACGGGCCGGGCCAGCGCCTCCATCACCCCTTCGCACTTCGAGCAGGTTCCCAATTCCCTCCTTGCCGACATCGTCGAGTCCTCCGCCAAGGGCCCGGCCCGCAGCTAACCTCCTTCCCTTT
>CAZGOX010000465.1:0-1915 GCA_964527955.1 uncultured Opitutaceae bacterium
ATGGGGGTCTCTTGTCTGCGGGTTACCGGGTTGTCCCGTTTTCGGGTTTCGAAGCCCGTTTAGGTAATTCAAAGGCCGCCCTTCGGCAAGATTTGCCACATGATTTTCCCCAACGTAGGCTCGGGAATGGAGCGCGACCTCGGCAGCGGAGCGATTTGGTATGCGGCATTCCTTTTCTCAACCGTTTGCCATGAGGCGGCGCATGCCTGGTCCGCCGCCCGCCTAGGCGATGAAACCGCGAGAGAGGGCGGCCAAGTCACGCTGAACCCAGTGCCGCACATCAGGCGCGAACCCCTTGGAATGGTTGTGGTTCCGATCCTCTCCTGGTATTTCGGGGGATGGATCATCGGCTGGGCGAGCACGCCCTATAATCTGGAGTGGAGCCGGATGTACCCCCGCAGGGCCGCGCTTATGGCCCTCGCGGGTCCAGCCACGAATCTCGCCATCGCCATCGTCGCTGCGCTGCTCATCCGTGTGGGCTACGAGTGGGGGGTATTCGGCATCCCCTTCCAGGCGCAGATGTCCCATTTGGCCTCGAGCGCGGGCGGAACAGTAAACGCATTTGTGGCCAGTCTCCTCAGCATCTTTCTCTCGCTGAACCTGCTGCTCTGCGTCTTCAACCTGCTGCCCGTGCCACCGCTGGACGGGAGCCAGGCCCCCCTCCTCCTGCTTCCAGGCAATGCCGCCAAGGGCTATTCCGATATGCTTCGAAGCCCCCTCCTGCGCCTCGGCGGCATTTGGGTCGCCTGGACGCTTATCCCGTCCATATTGCCCAAGTTGGTTCACGGTGTAGTCGGCCTGATCTACCTCTGAACCAATCAATCCACGATGAAATCGACCCCCATCCTGTGCCTGGCCCTGGCGGCACTGGTAGCCTCCCCTCTCCGTTCGGCGACGCCCGCCTCCACGGATCCGGCCGCGAAAATCGCGGAATTTCGCAGGCTTGCGAACCAGGTCCACTATCAGTCGGGGAACATCGTTCTGCGCGGCGGCATCGCAAAGATCACGCTGCCGAGTGACTATAATTTCCTCAGTCCCGAGGACACCGACACGGTGCTGTCGAAGATTTGGGGCAACCCCGCAGAAAAGGACGTCCTTGGCATGATCGTGCCCGCCGGCTTTGACCCGCTGGAGGGGGGAAGCTGGGCGGCACTCCTGACGTACGCCGATGATGGATACGTGAAGGATGATGAGGCGAGCAAGATCGACTATGCCGACCTCCTCCAGAAAATGAAAGAGGGGGTCGCGGAGTCCAACAAGGCCCGAACCGCGAGCGGCTACCCCGCGGTCGAGCTGGTCGGATGGGCCTCCACCCCGCGCTATGACGCTGTGGCGCACAAGCTCTACTGGGCAAAGGATGTCAAGTTTGGCGACGAGCATTCGGATACGCTCAACTACAACATCCGCATCCTTGGAAGGAGCGGCGTGCTCGTCATGAACGTGATCGCGAGCATGGGGCAACTTGCAAAGGTCGAGAAGGCGAACCCAACGCTCCTTTCGATGGTCGATTTTCAGCCGGGGCACCGATACGAAGATTTCAAGGTGGGCACCGACAAGGTCGCCACCTATGGCATCGCAGCGCTTGTTGCGGGCGGCATCGCCGCGAAGGTGGGGCTCTTCAAAGGCCTCTGGGTGGCCATCCTCGCTCTCAAGAAATTCATCATCCTTGGCGCCCTCGCGCTCGCGAGGTACGCAAAGAGGATCTGGAACGCGATTCGCGGGCGCAGCTCGACCGAAAAGGCCCCGGTTCCGCCCACGAACACCCTGGAGCCCCCCGCCGGCTCGGCATAGCCGGACCCGGGCTATTTGCCGGGATTCCCGTCCAGGTACACCCGCATTCCCGTCCGCGCCGACTCCCTGGCCGCGTCCAGGATCTCCGTCGCGACCAGGTTCGTCTCGATCGACGAGAGCCCCG
>CAZGOX010000466.1:0-1905 GCA_964527955.1 uncultured Opitutaceae bacterium
GAAGCGGCGGCTCCGGGGCACCGCCCGCCACGAGCGAGATTCGGGGCTCCTGCGCGGGCTGTGGCGGCGACGTGGCCGCTTCCTCCCCCGGCGGCGGCCCGAAGCTTAAGCGCTCGATCTCTTTCTTGAGGTAGTGCGACGCCAGGTGGCCGTAGAACTCGGTCGTCGTGCGCGGGTCTTGATGACGCATGATCCGCTGGACCGCCGCCAGGTCAGCCCCGTTCATTAGCAGCAACGACGCGGTCGTATGGCGCAGATGGTGGAAGCGGATCTCGCGGACCCTTCCCACCGGGAACAGCTTGAAGTTGCACTGGGGGCAGCGGCGCTGGTTCCCGTCGCCCGCCGCTTCCTGATGGCCGCAGCCCTTCCGTCGGCACTTGTGGTCGTAGCCGGTGACGATCCCCGCCCGGCGCATGGCGCGCCGAAGCACCAGCTCGAGCTGTGTCTGCTTGCGCAGCATCTTCCCGTCCGGCGCCGGGAAGACCAGATCCGACGGCGAGGCGGCGATCGCCCGGCGCAGGTACACGAGCAGCTCGGAGTTGATCGGGATGGCATCGGCCCGGTTGCCCTTCGTTGTGTCGCGCGCATGGGAGCGCCCAACTGTGATCAGCCCCGACGTGAAGTCCACGTCCGCCTTCCGCAGACCGAACAGCTCGCCCTTGCGCATGCCCGTGTAGATCGCTGTCGCGAACAGCGCCTGCCACTTCCGCGTCAGCGCCGCCAGCACCGGCTGGACCTCGTTAGGCCGCAGGTAGTCCGGTAGCCGCTTCGGGACCTTGCGCTTCGGCACGTCCGCGACCGGGTTCGGCCGCGGGAACTTCTCCATCCGCCGGGCCAGGTTGAAGGCGCGCCGGAGGAACCCACGCAGGTGATTCACGCTCTGCGGGCTCAAGACCCGCTCCTTCTCCGTCAAAAACAGGTCGATCTTTCCCGGCGTGACCTCCGCCAGCGGTAGCCGCCCGAGCTTCGATCCGATGATGTGCTTTCGGATCGTCGGGACCGTGCTTTCGTACGAGGGCGCATGGCGCAGGAAGGTCTCGATCCACCAGTCGATCAGCTGGGCGACTGTTCCGCCGCCGTCCTCGAGGTCAGCGGGTTCGAGCCCCAGACCCTGCCGCTCGAACCGCCGTTGGAGATCGTCTGCGAGGCGCCTTGCCTCTGTCTTGGTCGCTGCAGCCGACGCCTTCAAGACCCAGCGTCCAGACGCCTCCTTGACCTTCAGGTACCAGGTCTGCCGCTTAAGGAATACCGACGCCACGGCCGCTACCTCTCCCCCAGGGCGGTGTTTCGGTCATGACCTGGCAGGTCCTTCACACCCATCAGCATCGCTCTGCCCCGTACACAGTCAACCGTTCTTTCTCGACGGAGCTGCCGGAAAAGCGAGCCCCCTGGGCGGCTGAATATCGCCCCGGGCGAAAGCCCGGACCGTGTCCGGATCAAATCGGAGGAGGCCTCCTACGCGGACGCAGGGAAGCTGGCCGGCTTCCGCGCGATGGTAGACCCACGAGCGACTGACTTTTAGGTACTTGGCGACGTCGTTCGCGTCCCAGAGCCGATCCTCATGCGCTCTCGGCGGGGGAGGGGCGGGCGTCTTGCTCGGTGGCGCAAAGACACCGGTGGTCGCGTCCTCGTCGATGAATTGGTCGTGATTCCTCATGGGCCTCCTCCGTTGCTCCTGGTACCGCCGGCCGGTACGGGCCAGCGCGCTATTGTTCTTCCCCGCTCGGACGGAACCGTGCACCAGCCATCGTGCGACACCATCCCCCGGCCCGTACACCGGGCCACCTCACAGAGGCCTCCTGCCTTTGCCAGTCCGAACGCGAGCTGCCCCTCCGGTGTGTTCGCCCAGGACGATGCGGCGACCAGCGCGGAGCACTCTCGTGTCGCCACGTTCTCTCCCACCGC
>CAZGOX010000467.1:0-1899 GCA_964527955.1 uncultured Opitutaceae bacterium
ACAGCGCATCTCCGCTACGGACAAACCCGCTTGGACAACAACTTGGTCGAAAATGTAACCCCGAGCTCGGGGTTACATTTTTTACTCCGAGATGGTGATAACTCCGAGTTGGGTGTGGGGAAGACCGAGTCCATCGAGCGTCGGAGAGGAGATCGGCAACGATTGCAACTCGGAGTTATGCGACGGACTCCAGGAATGCGAGCAGCCTGGAAGGTTCATTCCGTACGGTGCGGATTGGAGTGCTCGGTTCTGTGAGTCGACGAAGGCACTCCGCCTTCATCTTAAGATCAGCCTCGATGTAACCATGCGTCGTTTTCGGACTGGCATGTCCCAAGTAGAGCGCGATTATTTCGATAGCGACGCCCGACTGGAGCAACGCCATGGCGCAACTGTTCCGAAATCGATGGGATGTAATTCGTCGGCCCTGGAGAGACGGGCATCGGGATGCAGCTTTGCGAACGGCCAATTGAAGCCGATAGGAGACCCCGTCGTGACTCAGGGGCCCGCCGCTGCGGTTGGTGAAAATGCGGGACTCGGCGGCAATGTGATTGCTCTTGCACCATTGGCGAAACAGCCGAGCCGTTCGAGGCCATATCGGAGTCTGGCGTTCCTTCCGGCCCTTTCCGTAAAGCTGGACAAAGCGATCGCGAACGTCCGCGGGACGCAATTGCAGGGCCTCGGAGATCCTTGCGCCGGTATTATAGAGGGTCAGGAACAGGAGAAGATCGCGTCGCCCAGACCACGTATGCTGGTCGATGGCCGCGAACACGGCTTCGACCTCGTCGCGAGACAGGAAGCCGAGCATGCGTTTGGAGTTCTTTTTTTGCGGGATGGCCAGAATGCGCTGGCCGGCGGCGAGGAAATCCAATGCGGCCGATTGACTGAGAACGAAACGGGCAAAGGTGTGGATAGCCGCGAGCCGAAGGTTGCGCGTGGCCACGCTATTGCCACGGGACCGCTCCAGATGATCCAGAAAAGCGAGAATCGCCTCGGGGGTGAAGGCTGCCAAGGTGAGCCGATCGACTGGGCAGCGGTGGTGCTGGGCAAGAAATCGCAGCAGGAGCCTGAAGGCCGTGCGGTAGCCGGTCCTCGTTTCGGGACTGAGGTTGCGTTGTGCGGCGAGGTGATCGGCAAAGAACCGCTGCACCAGGCTCGGAAACTCAAGCGTCGTCATGACGATTGGTGTGAAACCGAAGGAATGAGTCGGCAGCGACGCGAAGCGAAGCCGGATCGCTGGAAATATACCACCAGGTCGAACTGAAAGCCTGATGACCAAGATAACGGGCAAGCAGCAGGAGGTGGTGGGAGACCGGCTTGGATTGGCGGCTCCAGTCGGAAATCCAACGGGAGGCGTACGTGTGCCGGAAATCCAAGAGACGCACGGAGGGGCGCTGGCCGTTTGAGACGATCCCTCGTGCCAAGCGGGCGAATATCCTTTCGGTTTTCCTCTGCTGGAGCGGCCTACCAGTCGCGCCGACGAACAGATGGCCACCTTCCGGAAAGAGGTGCGTGCGAGCATTCCTGTAGCGTTGCAAAGCCTGGACTGTCGTCGGATGAAGAGGCAGGACCCGCAATGGACTGAATTTGCATGGCGCGATTCGCAAAGACCCGGATTTAAAGTCCAAATCATCGAGCTGAAGCCGGAGGGCCTCGCCTGGCCTCAGGCCGGTGCAGGCCAGCAAGGCGATCATGGTCTCATAAGTCAGCGGGTGCAGCGGCGAATACCTTGTCGTCAGGGCCCGGGCCCTAGCGAGGAGGAGGCGGGTTTGTCTCTTAGTGAAAATGTGCGGGCGGGTCCGTTGAGACACAGGCCCGAGCAGGAGAGCGTCCGGCACCTCCGTTCTCGGATCCAGCGCGGCGCAGTAGCGTGCAAAGCAGCGGACAATGCTCAACCATCCC
>CAZGOX010000468.1:0-1885 GCA_964527955.1 uncultured Opitutaceae bacterium
CTGGCCCAACGCAAGGCCCGCGCATGCCAGTGCCGCCAGTCCGGAAAGGATGGGTTTGTTGTTCTTCATGTTCGCAGTTGGCGGAGGAAGCCGGGTTCCCTGCAGACCGAGCGCGCGATCATCCATTCCTCGTTCGTGTGGATCACCCGGACCTTGACCCGGCCCCCGTCCGGAGAAATCAGCCCCGCGTTCCTTGCGTTTCTCCGCCGGTCGATCCTGACGCCGAGAAAGCCCAGGCCCTCGCAGATCCGCTCCCTGACGGCCGGGGCATTTTCACCGATGCCCCCGGCGAAGACGAGGGTCTCCAGGCCGCCGAGCACCGCGGCGTAGGACCCGATCCACTTCCTTGCCTGGTAGCAAAACAGGCCGACTGCCTCGGCCGCCCGGGCGTCGGAGGCCTCGCGCGCCAGGAGGTCGCGCATGTCGGAGCTGGTCCCGGATACTCCCAGGAGGCCCGATTCAAGGTTCACCATCCGGTCGAATTGTGCCGGTGTCATCCGCTCGGTCCGGGCCAGGAAGGAGAGGAGGCCGGGATCCAGGTCGCCCGACCGGGTGCTCATCACAAGGCCCGCGGCCGGCGTGAAGCCCATGCTGGTGTCCAGGCTCCTTCCATGCCGGACGGCGGCCAAGCTGGCGCCGTTGCCGAGGTGGGCAAGGATCACGCGGCCCCTCGCGGCCACCGGGTCGAGGCGGCCAAGCTCCTCCATGAGGAAGGCGTAGGACAGCCCGTGGAAGCCGTAGCGCCGGGCCCCTTTCTTCCCGTAGCGCCGAGGGATCGGCAGCAGGCGGGCAACCCGGGGCATGCCGCTGTGAAACGCGGTGTCAAAGCAGGCCAGTTGGGGCAGTCGGGGATGCCGCTTGGCGAAGGTCTCGATCAGCCCGATCTCGCGCCTCAGGTGGTCGGGGTCGTAGGGGACGAGGCGGCGCAAATCCGCCACCAGCTTCGGCGTCACACGCTCCGGTTTGGAGTGCCTCATGCCGTGGACCACGCGATGTCCGACGGCCCTGATTGTTGCGAAGGCCGGCTGGGCCTCCAGCCAGTCCAGAAGGGAATCGGCCGCCCTGGCATGGGTGCGCGCGGCAAGGCGGCGGCGGACGCGGGCGTGTCCCGTCCGGTCGTTGATGGTCAAGGTCGACCCGCCCAACCCGATGCGGTCAATCTTCCCTCCCAGCCTGAACTGCGGCGCACGGGCCCCGTCGAATACGGCGAATCGGATGCTCGACGAGCCTCCATTGATCGTCAGCACGCAGGCTGACCCGGGATTCACGGGCCAGAACCCGCCGGCCTCCGTGGCGGCTGGGCGCCGCTCCGGTTTGAGGCTGGTCGTCACGCCCCACCATGGCCTTTGGCCGCCGCGCCAACAATGGGGTGAACAACCCAAACTTCTCCGGCTTGCGGGTTGTACACCCCATATCCCGCGCCAGCGCATGCGCGTACCGTGGTATTCCGAAAGCGGCGCCGCCTGGCAACCGGGGGAAGTCCCCAAAGAGTATGACCAACTATATTTTCTACGTTAACCCGACACGGACGCTCATGTGCCTGGATGCCTCGACCACCGAGCCGTACTCCCTCGCCGACCTGGCCCACCTCACCGGAGTGCACCCGGAGTTACTCGGGTATTACTGCAGGCTGGGCCTGCTCGACGAATTTCGCAAGGGGCCCGAGGGATGGCCGACGTTCGGCGAGGGGGCGCTCGACGAGGTGCGCCGCATCGAGCACTATCGCCGAACCCTTGGAATCGGCCGCCGGGCCCTCCCACTGATCTGCGAATTGCGCCGCGATGGGGAGCGCCTGGACATCGAACTCCGATTTCTGGGCGGCCCGTCCGGGCCATGAACGCCGGCGGCACCGACACAGCGCCGTCCGAGGCGATCGTCGCCAAGG
>CAZGOX010000469.1:0-1879 GCA_964527955.1 uncultured Opitutaceae bacterium
CTTTCGGTTGGAGTTTAGCTGCTCGGTACGGTGTTGGTGGGAATCTCGGCTGGAAGTTACTCAGAACCCGCTCACGACAACGGTGTTGGTGAAGTTCTGGGTCGTGGTGCTGTTCACGGTGTTGGAGACCGTGGAGGTGTTGGTTGTCGTGCCGGTCGTATTCGTGGTGATCGTGTTGGCGGACGAGATCGCGGTGTTGGCCGAGTTGACCGCTGCCTGGCCCGCGGCCGTCGAATTCGAGGCCGTGATCTGGACTGCGGACGAGGTGATGCCCGCGGTGGTCGCAACGCTGGTTGCGGCGACGGCCGTTGCGATATCGGTCGCGGAGACGGTCGTGGCGGAAGAGGATGCGGCGGTCACGGTGTCGACTGCGGCGACAACGGCTCCGATGGAACCCGCTCCAGCCGACTGGACGACATTCGCGGCAATGGTAGCGGCGGCGGCAGGAGCGACCTGGGTGACGCCGGCGGCGATGGAGGCGGCTGCGGTCGGGGCGGCGGCGGCAACGCTGCCTGCTACGGTGGCGGCGGCGGCGGGCTGGGCCTGGGTCACGGCGACGGCAACGGTGGTGGCGGAAGAGGGAACTGCGGTCGCGACGGTGGCGGCGGCGGCGGCGGCCTGCGCGGGCGTGGCTCCGGGGGCCGCGGCGATGGCGACGGCGGCGGAAACGGCCTGGGTCGTGATCAGGGAAGCCAGGCTCGGGTTATTGGCGATCAGCGTCTGGAGGGCGGCCGAGTCGCCGTTCTTCACGTCAGTCGCGATATCGGCCTTCTGTTGGTCGGTGAGGGTCTGTGCCTGGGCGACGACGGCGAGGCCGAAAATGGTGAATCCTGCGAGCAAAGCTTTTAACGTTTTCATGAGATTTTTGGGTTCCAGCTCAAATCAGACACAGTGGCGTCGTGAAGGTGACGCCGGGGCAAACAATAGCGAATGTTACGACAGATCAAGGGAAATAATGCCCATTAGCAGAAGACCTACCCGGAGCAGGGGGCCTGCCAGTTGGGGAGATTTCTACTGATTGGCTGTTAATTAGGTTACGTGATTGGGCATGGCAAGCCCCATTACCGGCGTGAATTCCCGGCACCTGATTGTCACGAGCTAGTCCTTGATCAATCCCTTGCGGAGGGCGAAGCGGACGAGATCGGTCTGATTTTGGAGGCCAAGCTTGCGCATGAGGTTCGCGCGGTGGGTCTCGCCGGTGCGGGGGCTGATGAAGAGCTTCTCGGCGATGTCGGCCATGCTCAGGCCCTCGGCGGCGAGTTGTAGGACCTGGCGTTCCCGGTTGGTGAGGGTGGCGAGGGGGTCGGAGGCGTCGCCCCCTTTGCTCGTGAGGGCCGCAATGGCCCACTCGGAGAGGGGGGAGCTCAGGTAGCGGTGGCCGGCCAGGACCTCCTTCAGGGCGACGAGGATTTCCTCGGACTCGGAGCCCTTTAGGACGTAGGCGCTGGCGCCGGCGCGGAGGGCCTCGATGACGTAGGGTTCGTCGTTGTGCATCGAGAGGACGATCACCTTGGTGCGGGGGCTCGTGTCCCGGACCTGGCGGAGAACCTGCAGGCCGTGGAGGCGGGGAAGGGAGAGGTCGAGGAAGAGGACGGTGGGCTTGAATTTCTCGGTGGCCTGGGCGGCCGAGAGGCCGTCGGAGGCCTCGGCGACAACCTCGATCGAGCCTTCGGACTCGAGGAGGCTCCGGATACCGTGGCGGACGATCTCATGGTCGTCCGCGATGATCACGGTGTTCATGGGGCCTTGGCGGGCATGGGCCGGGGAAATTCGGCGTGGATCCGGGTGCCCTTGCCGATGCTGGAGACGATCTCCATGTCGCCTCCGGCCCAGTGGACCTTCTCGGCCATGCCGGCGAGGCCGATGGAGTCGCGGCGGG